>NZ_JBFUIO010000033.1:0-28221 GCF_056401835.1 Paenisporosarcina sp. P4_D4
GAATCAGTCCGTGCATTATAATCGATATGAAGCAACACCCTATATTGCATTAGATGAACTGTTCAAACATTATGAAATAACAAAGGACAATCGAATAGTGGATGTTGGATGTGGCAAAGGTCGGCTTTCTTTTTACATTCATAATCATTTTCAAGTACCGACAATAGGTATTGAAATGAGTGGCAAACTTTATCAAGATGCACTAGAAAATTTGCAGAGCTACGATAAGACTGGGAAGAAATCGAAGGGACTAATTACCTTCGAACGATGTCTTGCTGAAGACTACAAAATCGATTCCAGAGATGATGTATTCTATTTCTTCAATCCATTTTCTGAACAAATTTTTATGAAATTTGTTGAACATATTCTCGATTCGGTGGATGAGCATAAAAGATCTATTGACTTAATTCTTTACTATCCATCCTCAGCGTATCTTTTGTTTCTCGAAACAAGGACAACCTTCGAATTTCTGCGAGAAATCAAAGTACCAGAGCTGTATGAACAAAATGAAAATGAACGATTCATGATTTTTCATCTACCTTTAATGAATCTCAAAATCGAACGTGAAGAGCCTAAGACAAACTAAACTGAAAAATGAAATGAGGATGAGCTTATGACGAAGGTGAATGAACTGGATGGAGCAAAAGTAATCAAACAAACGAAAAATGACGGAACACTAAAATTAAGCACTATGTATTTTGAAGAAAAAGATGGCACTACGATTGAAGTACCGATAACTGCTTTAGCCATTGCAAAGTACGAAGAAGAACGAGGGTATTATTTATTCATGTGTGATAGCGAATGGACAGTTCAGGACGATCATCATCTTGAATCACTTGAGGAGGCAATCACTTGGGCAGAAAAGAATTTTGATGTGACTGATAAAGAATGGATGTAGGTTTAATAATTCAAGTAGATGAGGTGATATGTAGATGAAGCCATATAAAAATTGTCAAAGTTGTGGAATGCCACTTTCAAAGGATGCTGAAGGTGGCGGTACAGAAAAGAATGGAAATAAAAGTGTCATGTATTGTAGCCATTGTTATCAAAATGGCACGTTTACATCTCCTGAGATGACCGTAGACAAAATGAGAGAGAAGGTGAAAGGAAAGTTGATTGAATTCGGAATTCCGAAAATGTTAACTGGACTGTTCACTCGTAATATTCATAAATTAGCCCGTTGGAATAATCCTAGTTAACGATAAAGAGTAGGGTTGCCATTAAACAAGTTGGTTCAGAAAGGGATCAACTTTTTTTGTGGAATAAAACGTGAAAGAATTGAACCTTTTAATCGATATTTCTTGTATGTGAGTTGAGTCTTTACTGGATAGTCATTAATATTCTCTCAACTATTTCTGATATAGATAGTTTGCTTACTTGACAAATTCAAGTTACAAAAATATAATTACTTACATAAAGTAACTTAATGGAGAAAACACGATACAAAAAGGGGATAGTAAAATGAGCGATATTCAAATGGTTTCCAAAGAAGCTCTTTCGGTTTTAAAAGATAAAATAAAGTTAATAAAAAAAGATGATGGTGCGGTTTATTTGGTAGGTCCCATTCGCCTACCTGTTAATTTATATGGAGAAACAGTCATTTTTCAATGGTACTGCTGGTTGAATAGCAACAATGAAAACGAAGATTTTCAACAGATTATCGATAATTTATCTTCTGCCAATCTTGCAGAATATCAACAGTCAAGCGTCTTGGTGTATGGTGATTTTGAAAATGATGAAGAAGCACTTATTAGAATGCACTCCATCTGTCACACTGGTGATATCTTTGGCAGTAAAAGATGTGATTGCGGATTTCAATTGAAACAATCCATGCAAATGATTGTCGATCACGGTTCAGGAGCGTTGTTTTATTTAGCAAATCATGAAGGTAGAGGAATTGGGTTATTCAGCAAAGCCATGGCCTATATTCTTCAAGAAAATGGCTACGACACAGTGGAAGCTAACGAAAGCCTCGGTTTTGTGGATGATTCCCGCAATTATGATGATGCCATCCATGTACTCAAAGCATTGCGTACAAAACCTGTTACTTTGTTGACAAATAATCCGAAAAAACTCGCGGCATTGATTGATGCTGGTATGCCAATTTCAGGTCGCACACCTTTATGGGGAGATGTATCCGAATATAATGAAGCTTACTTGCAGACGAAAATTAAACGCTCGGGACATTTAGAAATCGAGGATGAAGGGACTTGTCCGAATGACTAATCATGAATTTTATATGGATTTGGCCATTAATAATGCAAGGGCGATGAAGGGGCAAACAGATCCGAATCCTCTGGTGGGCTCAGTCATTGTGAATGACAACCGAATTGTTGGAGTCGGAGCTCATTTGAAAACTGGGGAACCACATGCAGAAATTCATGCGCTGCGCATGGCTGGAGACAAAGCGAGGGGTGGAACTATTTACGTCACACTCGAACCTTGCTCCCATCACGGGCGTACGGGTCCTTGTGCGGTGGCGATTGTAGAAGCCGGCTTGAAGAAAGTGGTTATTGCAACGCTCGATCCAAACCCAATGGTCTCCGGACGAGGTGTCAAAATTCTTGAAGATGCAGGAATTGAAGTCATTGTTGGCATTCAAGAAGATGCATCAAGAAAAATGAATGAAGTATTCAATAAGTTCATCGTCGAGAATCAACCATTCGTAACTTTAAAAGCGGGCATTACTTTAGATGGTAAAATTGCTACACATTCATCTGATAGCAAATGGATTACATCTGAAGAAGCAAGAAATGATGTCCATAAAATACGAAATGAAAACATGGCGATATTAGTGGGCGCAAATACTGTTATTGCGGACAACCCAGAATTAACAACAAGAATTCCAAATGGTCGAAACCCGATTCGCATTATATTGGATTCTACATTGAAAATTCCATTAGAGAGTAAGGTTGTAACAGATAAATTAGCTGATACCTGGATTTTTACCAGTGTTAACTATGATAGGGACAAGAAAAAAGCCTTGGAGAATTTGGGGATATCTGTTTTCTCCACGTCTGGTTCAAAACATGTAAACCCAGTTGAAGTGTTGAAAGTTTTAGGTGAAAAAGGAATTTCATCTGTATTGATTGAAGGTGGAGGAACCATCAACGCTGCTTTTTTAGAAAATAAATTGATTGATAAAGCCATTATTTATATTGCACCGAAATTAATTGGAGGACATCAAGCCCCTACTTTCATGGAAGGTACAGGAATTGACAAAATGGGCGATGCTGTTGAATTATTTGATACTGAGATTATAAAAATCGGGAAAGATTTTAAATTTACCGGTTATCCAGTATATAAAAAATGAAAGAAAAAATTGAGGGATTCCATTATGAAATTTGGTTTTGATATAGACGACACTCTCATTAAGCTGAGAGAACATGCTTTTCATATCTACAATAAAAATTTGAAACAAAATGTTCCCATCGACGTTTTTCATGAAATAAAAAGTGTTGAAATACATGAAGCATTCGGACTGGATGCACAACAAGGTGCTGATATGTGGAATCGTTCGCTGGAAGAAATTTATTACACGGCTTGTCCACCTTATCCAGGTGCGGTCGAGGCATTGGTGGAACTAAGTAACCAAGGTCATGAAATATATTATATAACTGCTCGACCGAGTGAACATGGCGAACGGACGAAAAAATGGATGATTGAACAAGGGTTTCCCGTACAAGATGATCGCTTCTTTTGCGGCATGAAGGATCAGGAAAAAGTTGAAATCATTCAATCTTTACAACTCGATTATTATTTTGATGACAAGCCGGATGTGTTAAATACACTTTCATCAGCTCATCTCAAACCTTTTGTTATGAATCAATCCTACAACCAGCATCTGACCATTCCAAGAATAGTGGACTGGTCTGAATTGCAAAAAATTATCGAAAAAATTGATCACCATCAACTGTGAATAAAAGTATTATTCATCTCTATTTGTGAAACAGCGTATGTGAGTCTTCAGAAAATGGTACAATACTTAGTATAGGAAATTCTTTAGAATGCTTGAATGTTTTTTATCCGCTATGGCTTGTATATACTGATAAGCAAATATGAAATTTTCGATAATAAATAAATGAAAAAACATCAGCTGCGAATAGCTGGGTTTTTTTATTAAAGGAGATAGATTTACATGACTAACAAAGTACAAAATGATCTACCAGAAAATTACGAAGAACTGAAAAAAGAAGCGAACCGTACATCCAGTTGGAGAGCGCGTTTTGATGCAGTTGAGGAATTGGGTCAGTCCAAACACAGTAAAGTGATTGATGTTCTTACAAACCGTATGAACAACGATCCTGTTTTTAAAGTGCAAGAGGCAGCTTACCGACAACTTAAAAATTTCGGTGAAGATGTAGAGAAGCCTAAACAAACAAAATTCGATATCATTAAAGGAACGTCTAAAATTTTGTTGCGCATTAAAAAGAGCTTGCCTGCCGATCATTCATATGACGAGTTCAAAGAGAAACTGAAAAAAATGAGACTTGATGTATATGATGCATACGAAGGTGAAAAGGGTGGCGAATTCGATAAGTGGCTTGAAAATGAATGGGCTTCCTTATTGAAAAAATAAATAAAACTAACCGATTGCACATAATTGCAATCGGTTTTTTTCACTCTATGGACTTACAACAGGTTCGAGTACAGTTAAAGTAAGATTAATTGTATTCATCCTCACACTTGCGCCAAGCGGAATGGCAGCCTTAAAACGGCCATGTGCCGTGGCTACATTACTTAATATAGGTTTTCCTAAAGGCACAAGAAAATCATCTATTAGTTGATCATACGAGACCCCATAGGCAGGTTCGCAATTTGTACACTCGCCCATCATAATTCCGATGCAATCCTCAAATTTACCGGCTAGTTTCAAGTGATTTAAATAGCGGTAAACAGTGTTGATAGGTTCATGTGTTTCTTCAAGACAGAGAATCTTTCCTTCCGTATTAATTTCAAAGGGAGTGCCCAATGTGTCCACAAATGACGTCAGATTTCCACCTACAATCGGACCTGTTACATCCCCGGAAACTTTGTTCACGAACGGCATGCCTGGCGGGTTTACAATTTGCCATGGTGCTGGTCTAGCTGAAGTGGCAGCGAAATATTGATTGAAATTATAAGCAGGGGTTCGGGTGTTGAAATCAAGTAACAGTAAACTTTGAAAAGTAATCAAATCTGAATACTCATAAAGAGCGTTCAGTAAAATCGTTACATCGCTGTATCCTGAAATGATTTTTGGATTTTGCCTGATGACATTAAAGTCCAGGAAAGGAAGGATGCCAGCAACTCCGACTCCTCCTCTGGTTGGTAAAATACAGGTAACGGTTTTATCTTCAAACATCTTCATTAAATCCGATGCCCGTTCTTCAGGAGTTCCTGCCAGGAAACCGTCGTTATCATATACATGATCCCCAACAATGACGTTGAAGCCCATATTCTTTAAAGTAGCAATTCCTTCATCAATTCTCTGAGCACTTAATGGACTCCCTAAAGTCACAATCCCAATGGTGTCACCTGCTTGCAGTTGCGGGGGCTTTATAGCCATTTTTATTCAACTCCTTCCAATACACAAATATTCCTCTATTATATGGTTGTTATAAAAAGGAAAGTACTAATAGTAAAGCGAATTCGATGAGTTTAACTGACTTACATATGATTTTCGGCTAAAACAGATGTAGAATAAAAGAAAAACAAATGATTGGGTGATTTTATGAAACAAAATATAAAGCTTAAAGTGAAATCTTCTTTTGCAAAAAATATGAAAGAAGGATACCCGCTCATAACGGAAGATGCAATCATCAATATGAAAGATGTAAAAGATGAAGGGACAATCATCGAACTTGTGGATGATCAACACCGTTTCATAGGAAAAGGTTATTATGGCAAACAGAACAAGGGTCGAGGGTGGATTTTGAGCCAAAATCAACATGAAAAATTTGATGCCTCGTTTTTTGAAGAAAAATTAAAACTGGCCATCGAACATCGGGATTCATTATTCCAGGATGCCAAGACAACTGCATTCCGCGTATTTAATGGAGAAGGCGACGGTGTGGGCGGTTTTACAATCGATTATTTCGATGGATACTATGTCATCAGTTGGTACAGTGAAGGAATTTACCAGTTTAAAAATGAAGTGATTCAAGCGTTGTCCAATGTGGTTGACGTGAAAGGTTTGTATGAAAAAAAACGTTTTGCCGTCAAAGGTACTTATATGGAAGATGATGATTTTATTTCGGGAGAAAAGGCTCCTGAACCATTGCTTGTAAAAGAGAATGACATGAATTTTGCAGTGTATTTAAACGACGGGGCAATGGTAGGCATCTTTTTGGACCAACGTGACGTAAGAAGAACTATTCGTGATTCCTATTCAAAAGGGAAAAATGTCTTGAATACGTTTTCTTATACAGGTGCATTTTCAGTTGCAGCGGCACTTGGTGGTGCAATAAAAACGACGAGTGTCGATCTGGCTAATCGCAGTAAAAGCAAAACGATCGAGCAGTTCAGTGTTAATGGTATCGATTTCGAGTCCCAGGACATTATTGTGGAAGATGTTTTTCATTATTTTAAATATGCGGTTCGAAAAGAATTGAAATTTGATTTGGTGATATTAGATCCTCCAAGCTTTGCCCGATCTAAAAAGCATACGTTCAGCGCTGGAAAGGACTATACAGATTTACTTATGCAAGCAATTGCCATTACTGGAAAAAACGGCATGATTGTTGCTTCTTCAAACTGCAGTACGTTTGGCATGACCAAGTTTAAAGGGTTTATTGATAAAGCGTTTAAACAATCTGGTGAAAAGTATACTATCCGGGAAGAGTTCTCTCTCCCTGAAGACTTTAAAACAATCGAAGAATTTAAAGAAGGAAATTATTTAAAAGTAGTGTTCATTGAAAAACGCTAATCCTCTCAGGAAATTTGACTTGAATATTTTTGACTAGATAATGTTTATGCTTACGGGATTGATTTGCTTATAAATCGTAAATGGTAAGGGGGGATAGATGCAAAAGTGTGCTTGAAAAAGCGGATTCAACTCTTTATGTCGCGAGAGAAAACGGACGTAATCAAGTTGAACTCGCAAAGTTGGATGACATCGCTCCTGCGATGCTCGCAAGTACATAAAGTTATATACAATAATAAACTGCCCAGAAAGGCTTGTCCTTTCTGGGCAATTTTAAGTATGAAAATATCTATTGAGTAGGAAAGGAAAGCCACTAAAACGTTTAAATAATAAAAAAGTGAATAATCAGATTAAGTCAAATAGTCAAAAAATGTATTGTATATACTTTATACTACAGATAGTATTTAGGTATAAACATCATGAGACGAGGTATACCTTTGTGGAATTACTAACAGTGAATTTCCTATTTAATCTATCAATATTAATTGTATTACTTTTTTTCTGTTTGATGTGGGCAGAGAAATCAGATGTAAAGAATAATTACCGAGAAACAGCTAAGTTATATTTTATCGTTTCTTTGGTGCTCTGTTTTGTATTTTCATACCGCTTGACGGAAGATATAGTATTAGACCTGCGAATAGTCCCTTTTATGATAGGGGGACTCTATTTGGGGATAAGTCCGATATTGGGTCTACTGATTATCGTTATTCGTGGATTTTTTGGAATCGATAACGGATTCTATATAGCCGCATTGTTTTACGGAGTAGCCAGTTGGTTTTTATGGTATATTTCCCCTTGGTTTTTAAAAAGGTCATTTAAATCCAGAATAATGTTTTCTGTAGGGTTAACTTTTCTGGTCAGTTTGTTCATATTAGTAGGTTTAGAAATTCTTTCCCCGCCAGAACATTCTTTAGATTTCTGGTTTGCTTATCTTTTTGTACCGCCACTGGGAGTTGCCATGATTTCTTATCTTATAGAAGGTATTAGAAGAAATATTCTTTTGCGACAGCGTTTGGTCAAGGCTGAAAAATTAGAGGCAGTTGAACAGATGGGTGCGGCCATTTCTCATGAGATTCGTAATCCCTTGACGTCTGCCATGGGTTTTGTTCAGCTGTTAGAAGACGATTTACTTGATTTGGATAAACGAAAGCAATATCTCAACATTTTAAAAGAAGAATTACAATCAGCTGAAAAGGTAATACAGGATTATTTAACATTTTCCAAACCGACCATTGAATCCGTAGAAGTATTTCAAGTGGAAGAAGAGCTTAATCAAATACTAAAATTGCTGCAGCCTTCTGCTAATTGGTATTCGGTAAGAGTGGAAAGTGATTATAGCTCGTTAAATTACATACAAGGTGATCGTCAAAAATTTCATCAATGTTTTGTCAATGTCATAAAAAATGCGATTGAGTCCATGCCAAACGGTGGTATTTTATCGGTTTCCTCGCGCGTAGATTCTACTCACGTGACGATCAAGATTCAAGATACAGGAATTGGTATGACGAAAGATCAAATAGAGCGTCTAGGTGAACCTTATTATTCAACGAAAGGAGATAAAGGGACTGGCCTCGGTGTGATGGTTGTAAATAGTATTGTGAAAGCTATGAAAGGAACTATACGAGTCAAAAGTAAAGTTGGGGAAGGAACTGTATTTACATTTATGTTTCATTTGTATAAGAAAAGTAATCAGAATTCTTCAAGACAAGTCAAGCATCAAAATCTTCGGATGTAATGTGTGATAATTTCCATGCCTATCAACGGAACTTTTGGTTTACACGATGTAACAAACCAGGCACAATTCGCGGTCATTTTATTCCGAATTCAAGCCCAGTTAGCAGCACAATAAAAAACAAGGCTGTTCCCAATTACACGGGAACGGCCTTGTTTTTGGATTATGGGCATAACCGGTATATCCAAATTTATGGTTTATAAAAGTTCTCAGTGTAATAGGGTTGATTTTCATCATTAAATGCTACGCCCACACCAAGCAATTCAAAGTCGCTTTTTAAAAGATTCTTGCGATGCCCCATCGAATTCATCAATCCTTCATGTGCAAAAATACTGCTGGACTGACCATAAGCTAAATTTTCCCCAGCTACGGAATAATTGATGTTGTCCATCGTCATGCGATCAAAAGGAGATTGTCCTGATAAATTGGTATGACTGAAATAATTATGTTCTGCCATGTCTACACTGTGTTTATAAGCTGTTACCCTGATTTTGGATTCCCATTTTACTGGTGAGACATTGTGATGAACTCGGGCAGCATTTGTTAAATCGAATAATTGGAATTCAAATCCCTTTTGTAAATCCGTACTTGTGTCACCATATAAAGCACCTTTTTGGTTTTCCAAATGCTTTGAAATGATCTGGATTGCAGTGACAGTATTTTTTTCATGGACGTCATAAAACACAGTCACATAGACATTTTCGATTAAGTAAGTATCCATCTCTCCATCACTATTCAACAAGTATCGGACATTGCCTTTTTGAATGTATTTGATAGGCTTTCCTAATGCATTATGAACAATAGACTTTGGACTGCTCAGTTTGAATCCGTATGAAGTGGAAATCAAGTCATTATTGGTAAATAGCCCATTCACTTGTTGAGACTCATCGAACGAAACCATTAAAAAGTTTTGATAGTCTGTGTGATAGGTATGCCAATCTGAGCCATATTCATTTTTAGTGATGCGCTTCGCCTTGCCCAGCTCGGCATTGACCGATTCCATGCTGTCCCCAATTTGTATGTTATGAACTGCAAATAATCCCTCTGTAGGTGTTGATAATGCAGGTTTTTCGACTTGATTAATGGATGCATACTTCGTTTCTCCTGCTTCCAATGTCAGTTTTGCGGGTATGGTAGCCACTTTTTGGGATAAATCAGCAATAATGGGCTGCTCTTTTAAATATTCGTATCCTTTAATTACTTGTGCATCAATTGTATTTAAAAAAGATACATCAACGTATTTGCTGGCTGGTTCTTCCCACAGCGGACTTGTTAAATAAGCTGCAAAAAGTAATGTGAGGATTAATTTTATGTAACCCAAATTTTGTTCCACCCTTATCATCAAATTGTATTCTCGTATTGGAAAATACTTGTTATTTGACAGTATATCCAGCGCGACCTGGATGAATAYGTGATAAGTAGGGGTTTCTTTTAAAATAGTCTTTGTTAAACGAGATTGCTCGTTTAATGGAGCAGATTTCCACTTTTATTATCTCTGATGTTAATGGTGATTCCCTTATTTTCAATAATAATCAATAATAAACGCTAACTGTCTTAAAATACATTTTGAATAGTAACCTTAAAGGCTTAGAATAAGAGTATTACAGCGAAGAAATTGGGTGTGTGATGGAGTCGATTCTAAAGTATATAGAAGATATGGGCTTTTATATGGTATTAATTTTACCGGTAATTCTAGTGGTTCGTTTCATTCAAATGAAACGCAATAATAAACAATTGAATATCTTACGAGAATGCGGGATTGTCTTTTTTTTCATGTTCCTGGCGGGGCTGTTGTCACAGACGATTTTGCCATCAGTGAGCAATCAAGGCGGGGAAGTGCAATTAATTAACGGAGATCATCAAGCAATTAATATAGAACTTTTTCGCGTCTTGTTTGAAACATATAACGCGATTAAATATTTGAACTTATGGCAACCTTTTTTCATTAATTTCGTTGGTAATATTGTGATGTTTCTTCCGATTGGCTTTTTTCTTCCGTTGTTATGGCAGAAATTCAATCGTGCTTGGAAAGTGATTGGGGCTGGACTGCTCCTATCATTAGCCATAGAAATATTACAGTTACCTCAAATGCGCAGCAGTGACGTGGACGATTTGTGGCTGAATACGTTGGGGACGGCAATTGGCTATGTCTTGTATAGAGGATTCCCTAAATCGTTCAAAAAATGGTTTAAAAACTAGAGCCATGGGTAAATAACCTATGAATCTAGAAATTAAGGGGTTTGACAGCATGATACCACCAGTAGAAACAAAAATGGACGGAAAGAAAATGACCGTTATCGATGATTTGGTTAAACAAGGCGTATTTAAAGTTGAAGGAAAACAATTATATGAACTATCCCTATATGAATTAATTAAAGAGCATATGGAAAAAGCAGATTAATTAGGTGTCAGAGTAACAGGAGCGATCCAGTTACTCTGGCTCTTTTTTGTGGGTCTGTTGATATAGGTTCATAAAACAGATAAAAAGTGACATTTAAATTAACTGTGGAAAAATGATATAATTTCACATTGAAGTGATTAAAAAATKATTGAATGAGATGTCGGGAAGCGAAATGTTTGGGAGGAGTTCTCATGAGTCAAACAAAGCGCAAAAAACTTATCAAGGATTGGATGGATGAGGCAGCGATTGCTGATATGCAGGAAAAGATGTCTAGCAATGAAATGACTTCTGAGGACTTGGTTTTCATGTATAATTGCGATAAGTAAGTCGATGGATGATTCCAACTAGATGCCGTGGTCTTTCCTCAAGATCATGTGTACTGTATCGGTGCTGCTGCAGGTACACCATCCATCACTGTTCCTGCGAATTTTTCGTAGGCAGGAGAACCCTTTGGACTTACCTTTTCAAGCTACTCGTGGAGTGAGCCTTTGCTCATTTCAATGGCATATGCATTCGAACAAAAAGTAATTGCTCGGAGAAAACCGTAATTCACGGTACAATATAAACACAAACTATGTTTTTTGGGAAAAGAGAGTTGATATCACAATGACAACAAATTCATTTTTACCTATATTGCTTGGATCAGATATGAATGCTTATGGAATGGCACGTGCTTTTCACGAAGCCTATGGTTTAAAGCCGCTAGTCCTTGGACGTATGAATTTATCCGCAACACAAGACAGCCAAATCCTGGATTTTCAGGTTATCCCGCGTTTAAATGAACAGGACGTATTCGTTCCGGCACTTATTAAAGTGGCGGGTGAACATACAGACAAAAAGCTTTTGCTCCTTGCATGTGGCGATGATTATGCAAAATTAATCATTAAAAATAAGGAGCAATTGCTACCTTATTTCGCGGTTCCATATATTGATGAAAAATTAATGGATCGCATCGTTCTTAAAGAGAACTTCTATAATATTTGTGAGCAATACGGCTTTGCCTATCCTAAAACGTCACTATGCACATATGACACGAAGGATACGTTTGCAATTGACTTTATGTATCCAATCATCATTAAAGCATCAAACTCTGTAGCGTACTGGAATTGCTCGTTCCCTGGAAAGAAAAAAGTGTTCGTCGCACACGATGAAGCAGAAAAAAACGCCATTATCGAAGCGATCTATAGCTCATCATACAAAGATAATTTAACGATTCAGGAATTTATTCCTGGAGACGATTCCTACATGCGCGTGTTGAACGCATACGTTGGGAAAGATGGAAAAGTGAAGCTCATGTCACTTGGAAATCCAATTCTCGAAGAACATTCTCCAGAAGGAATCGGGAGCTATGCGGCAATCATTAATACATTTGATGAGGCGTTACTTGACCGAGTACGTGTATTCCTTGAAGATATTGGCTACACAGGCTTCGCGAATTTTGATATGAAGCTGGATTTGCGTGATGGTGAATATAAACTGTTTGAAATCAACTTGCGAAATGGCCGCAGCAGTTACTATGTAACGGCAAGTGGTCATAATTTGATGAAATACGTAGCAGACGATCATATGCTCAATATTCCACAAACATTGACGTATGCGAAGGACAAGCACTTATGGATGATCATCCCTAAAGGTGTATTATTCAAATACGCACAAAACGAGCTGTTGAAAGAAGAAGCCAGGGAGTTAATTTCAGAAGGAAAAGTGACAAATCACTTATTCTACAAAGAGGATTTCAATCCGAAACGTTGGGCGAAATTGACGCTCAATAATTTGAATTACTATCGTAAATACAAAAAATACTTTAATAACAAAGGTTTGTCATAAGTTATGAAGACGAAAATATTAGGCATCATTGGAGGAGTAGGTCCCCTGGCCACGATGTTGCTTGGTGAAATGATTGTTAAACGCACGAAAGCGAAAACCGATCAACAGCATGTCAACATGGTGATTACCAATAATACGACCATACCAGACCGTACAACATATATTTTAGATCGATCGAAAGCCAACCCAGTGCCAGTGATGATTTCCGATGCTACAAAACTGAAATCTATTGGTGCGGAAGTGTTGGCGGTTCCGTGCAATACTGCTCACTCTTTTTATAAAGAGATTCAACAAGGAGCGGAAATTCCCGTATTGCACATGATTAACGAAACGGCAAAACGTGCAGCTCAAATTGGTGCCAAAAAAGTAGGAATTCTGGCAACAACAGGTACATTGACGGCTTCTGTTTACCAACTGGCTTGTAAAGAGAGTGGCATTCAACCGGTTGTACCCGATGAGGAAACTCAGAAACTGGTCATGTCAGTTATTTATGATGACGTCAAAGCTGGGCAACCTGTCGATTTTCTAAAATGGCAGCAAATCATCAATCAAATGAACGAATTGGGTTGCGATCATTTGATATTGGGCTGTACAGAATTATCGATTGTCAAAAAAGAACTGAATCTTGATGAAACTTATATTGATTCTCTGATGGTATTAGCTGAAAGTGCCATACTTGCATG
Source organism: Paenisporosarcina sp. P4_D4 (assembly GCF_056401835.1). Taxonomy (NCBI): domain Bacteria; kingdom Bacillati; phylum Bacillota; class Bacilli; order Caryophanales; family Caryophanaceae; genus Paenisporosarcina; species Paenisporosarcina sp. P4_D4. The sequence goes on from NZ_JBFUIO010000033.1 coordinate 13,548, forward strand.
CGGCTACGAATTGAATGATTAAACATGCTCTGTCTCCTTCATGGGGACAGGGTTTTTATTATGGGGAAAACGACTGAATATATCAGTAAAAGGTTGAAGATAGTGATTTGTGGTACACTAGGAGCATGTATTTATAAAGGTGGAATAACCCATGACATTTATCGAAAACTTAAAACCAGAACTTCAAAATAAATGGAAATTTGAATATGAAATGCCTGTTCAGTCACAATTAATCCCTAGCATGCTGGAAGGAAAAGATGTGGTGGCACAATCGCCAACAGGATCAGGGAAAACTTTGGCTTATGTATTGCCGATATTGAATCAAGTGAATGGTGCCATTCAAAAAACACAAGCACTTATCGTTGCCCCTTCACAGGAACTATCCATGCAAATCGTTGAAGTATTGCGAGAGTGGACTGCAGATACCGATATTACGGTTGCTCAACTAATCGGAGGAGCCAATATGGCTCGTCAATTGGAAAAATTAAAGAAAAAGCCCACAATTGTTGTAGGAACACCGGGGCGTTTGAATGAATTAATGAAATCAAAGAAACTTAAATTGCACGATATACGACATATTGTTTTAGATGAGGGAGATCAACTATTGGCCCGTGAGCATCGTGGTATCATTAAAGCGCTTATCGATGGGTCTAATCATGACAGACAAATTGTGGTCGTATCAGCAACAATAACAGAAGAAATTGAGCTTGTTGCAAGTCGCATGATGAAAGGGCCGATTCGAATTCAAGTTAGTCATGAAGAATTGCCAGCACAAGGAAAAGTGGTCCATTCATTCGTCAAAGTAGAAGAACGAGATAAAACCGATTTATTGCGACGGTTGGCGCACGTAGAAGGCTTACGGGGTCTAGCGTTTGTCAATAATTTAGATCAATTGTTGATGAAAGAAACGAAACTGAAATTCCGTGAAGCAAAAATAGTTGCCTTGCACTCAGATATGAAAAAAGAAGAACGTAAGCAGGCATTGGCTTCTTTCCGTAAAGGCGAAGTAAGCATACTGATCGCTACAGATATTGCAGCACGAGGTCTTGACATTGAAGGATTGACTCATGTCATTCACGTCGATGTACCGCACTCAATTGAACCTTATCTGCACCGTTCAGGTCGAACAGGCCGTGCTGGTGCTGACGGGGAAGTATTGTCTTTATTAACCTACACAGACGAAAAGAATTTTAAAAAATGGACGAAAGAATTGCCTTCAAAACCCGTTCAAAAGGTATGGGATCAAGGTAAATTGATTGAAGGGTCCTCAAAAACGGTGCAACAAAGGGGGAAAAAGAAATGACATTTGAAGAGAAACTAGCCGAATATGCAGATTTGGCAGTTCGCGTTGGAATCAATGTCCAACCTGGTCAATATGTATTGATAAATACAACGACTGATACCCTTGATTTTACGCGTTTGGTTGTGAAGAAATCATATGAAGCTGGAGCAAAGCGTGTCCATGTGAATTTCTCAGATGGGCCGACAAATCGTGCTTTTTATGAGTTGGCACCAGATTCCGCTATGCACGAATTTCCTGCATGGATGGTTACACAGCGTGAAGAATTGATCGATCAGCAGGGAGCTTTGTTGTGGATTGATGCAGAAGATCCTGATTTATTGGCTGGAATTCCTGCCAAACGCATTTCCGATCAACAAAAAGTGGCTGGCCGTGCATTGGAAAAATATCGCGCTTCCGTCATGTCAGATAAAATTGCTTGGTCGATTGTAGCTATACCTTCAGAGATGTGGGCAGCCAAAGTATTCCCGGATTTGCCAAAAGAAGAGCAGTTATCCATGCTATGGGAAACGATTTTTAAAACCGTACGCATCGGAGATGGAACTGCTGTTGATCAATGGAAAACACATATCCGCGATTTGGAAGCCCGTGCAACAGCTTTAAATGATAAACGTTTCAAAAAAATTATTTATAAAGCACCAGGCACGGATTTGATAATCGAATTGCCGGATAAACATATTTGGATGTCCGGTGCCAGCAGAACACCTAACAGAACAGCGTTTATTGCGAATATGCCGACTGAAGAAGTGTACACTGCTCCATTAAAATTTGGTGTAAATGGCTATGTCCGTAATACTAAACCATTTGTATATCAAGGTAATATCATAGACAAATTTACGTTAACGTTTGAAAAAGGAAAGATCGTGAAGGCTGAGGCTGAAGTAGGGAATGACTTATTGCAGCAACTCATTCAACATGATGAAGGCTCTGCTTATTTAGGGGAGTTGGCATTGGTACCTCATGAATCACCGATTTCATCTTCTGGAATTTTGTTCTACAACACATTATTTGATGAAAATGCCTCTAACCATTTAGCAATTGGCGAAGCGTATCCAACATGCGTTGAAGGTGCACGGGACTTAGAAGAGGCACAGCTTCGTGCTTTAGGATTAAATACATCAATGACTCATGAAGATTTCATGATAGGCAGTGCAGAAATGGACATTGATGGCGAATATGAAGATGGTACAAGAGAACCGATTTTCCGCAAAGGCAATTGGGCATTTTAAGGTGATGTCATGATTATCAAAAAAATAACTGTCGTGTTGTTCAGTCTGGGCCTGTTTTTAGTGCCATTACAGACAAGCGCTCAAGTAATTGGACCAGTTTCTTATGTGGCTCTCGGTGACTCACTTGCGGCAGGTCAAACCCCGACACGTGAGATTGATACTGGTTACAGTGATTTAATTGCCCAAGAAATTGCGAGAAATCAACCACTGGCCTTCTACTCAAAAGATTTGGCGTTCCCAGGATTTACGAGCGCTGATGTGTTGAAGCGAGTCCAATCGAAAGAAGCAAAACCTTTGCTACAAAATGCAAATCTCATCACGATATCTGCTGGAGCAAACGATCTTCTGAGATTAATAAAATCAGATGCAAAATCAGGCTCACTGTCATTTCAGCAAATCCCAGCAGACTATTCTTTAAACAATGTACGAAAGAATATGAAGACCATGCTTACAGAGTTGAAAAAGATTGCACCAAAAGCGGAAGTGTATGTAATGGGTTATTATTTTGCCTATCCACATGCTCGTGACTCACAAAAAGTCGGTACTGCGAAACAACTGAATCGATTGAATCAAATTTTGGCAAACGTGGCAAAAGAAGCGGGTGTGAAATTTGTATCTGTGGAAACTGCATTTGGAGATCAAGCCACTGGCAAAGTACCGAACCCTGCTGATGTGCATCCTAATGCTGAAGGATACAGAGCAATGGCTAACAGCTTCTTCAATGTCTATGCTAAAGGTGGCATGCAGGTATTGGCAGGGGAGATTCCTCCTGCAAATCCACTGAGCTTCGAACAGATTATGAAAGACCGTCAAGGGGCAAAGGCAACGGCAGCTGGAGATGAATCTGCCGCACTGCCATCATCATTTTTGGAAGAAGACTATATTGCCATATCTGAAATGAAAACGATGATATAAAAAAAGTTGGAACTCAGATTAATGAGTTCCAACTTTTTATTTGCGTGGATATGTTATTGTTGTGGAGCGTTTTCTTGAATCCAATACTTTTTTTACGATTGGAATAATAATTGGCGCAAACTTTACAGCGGTCTTAACTAAGTTACCGATTCTCATGTGTATCGCTCCTGTCAGTATTGTATATTAATTTAATTCCCGTAAAGAGCCCAAGGTAAACCTATTGCAGTACTTTAATTCCTTGGATGATATTCCAGATCAGTACAATAAGAGAAAGAATACCATAGACTGCAATAAACAAGAAAGGAAGTCCTGCAGTCAGGAAGTTAAATGATGTGCTAGGCTCTGCAGTACCATCAACTGTCGTGCTGAATACTGCGATTGAACCAATCACTAATACAATGAACCCGACAATTCCGAGCACCACGGGAATCAAGTGTGACAGAAGAGAGCGTTTCGCATGATACTTAACCTCAGCTGTCGGTGAAACGAAATATACGATTAATGGCAATAAGAATGGAGCGAATAAAATACTGAAATAACACAAAGCGGATAATATACGTTGATTATCCATTAATACTCCTCCTTTAATGCTTACTGCCATTTAATACGTTACAACATTAGTAGAGGTTTCAAATCAATGCATATTTCGTTAAAATGTCTGCATATTGCTCAACGGATGATATCAATACATACTCTCCTGGTCCGTGCCAGTCGTCTCCGCTTGGTCCGAACTCAATTGCTCCAGCACCAGTTTTTGCATAGTAACGTGTATCCGCAGCTCCATGCTGCCCGAATAACACAGCCTCTTTTTGTGTTACTTGTGCTATAACACCAGCAAGAGATTGAACAAAAGCATTATCTTCGGTTGTTGTAATGGCGGGTGTTTTACCGCCAGGTTTGACAATATTTTTGGGGTTAATAGATTGAGCAAGTTCAGTCATTTCTTCAATAATATCTTCCCATTTTTGTCCTGGCACAAAGCGAATATCGTAGTTAACTAGACATTCATCAGGTACGACATTATATCGATCGCCCGCCTGGATTTTAGCCAAGTTAATGGAAGGATATTCGTAATATGGATTGCTTGCTTTCGTAAATGGTAGTGTCTTTAATTGTTCATTAAATTTAAAGGCTGCTTCAATGGCATTCGTTCCTTCCCATGGACGGGATCCGTGGGCAGCTTTTCCGAACAAAGTGACATCCGCATGCAGAATTCCTTTCGATTGAACACTTAGTTTCAGGTGAGTTGGTTCTCCGCAAATGACAAAGTCACCTGAGCGACCAATTTCTACAAGATGACCGGATGTTTTACTTCCACCCGTTTCTTCATCCGTTACAATATGTAAAACAATGCGTTGTTTAAGTTCTTCCCTTGCAGAATAAGTACGTCGGAACGCTTCCATCATGGCTGCCACTCCAGCTTTCATATCTGCGGATCCACGACCATACAAGCGGTCGCCTTCGATAACGGGATTGAATTGCTCGATTTTTCCAGGTACTACATCCACATGGCCATTCCATACGATGGTTGTGGGACCTTGTCCGATTTCAGCGTGAATCATCAATCGGCCTTCATTTTCAAGAACTTCATGTGTGATTTCATGACTATCGAGCCATTTTGAACAAAATCGAAGTGCTTCATTGGCACCTTCTTCTGTATCACTTTTAACTGCTACCAAATTTTTCAATAACTCGATCATGTAACTTCACATCCTCAATAAATTTTTATATTCAGTATACTACCGCTGTTCCAAAAGTCACAGAACTAACGAAACCCTCTTGCTTCTCTTTCCCTCTTTGGTTACAATTAACCCGTAATATCAAAATTAGATGTATTTACCACAAGGGGAGCCTGTAATGGCTGAGAGTGAGCGAGGAACGTTCTAACCCTTTGAACCTGTAAGTTAATGCTTGCGCAGGGATGTGGATAGAAACCGACTCCAACGACGTCAGGCTCTGTCCCTGAGGTTGTTTTTTTATGGTTTTTTCACCCTGACATGCGATTTGCAGTACATCGCAAAAGGAGGAAGCAAGATGAATCGAAGTAAGTTGTTATTATTAATTGAAGTGGCTATTTTTGCAGGAATCGGATTGGTATTGGATATGCTTTCTATTAACTTATGGTTCCAGGGCGGATCTATTAGTCTTGTCATGGTACCAATCGTATTGATGGCTATTCGATGGGGGCTTGCGGGAGGTTTGAGCACGGGTCTGATTATTGGGGTCCTTCAAATTTTAGCGGGAAGAGCTTATATTTTAACTCCTGCCCAAGGTTTCCTGGATTATTTCGTAGCGTTCACAGTTGTTGGCTTAGCAGCACTTGTCAGACATAAAGTAATACAAGCAAAAAATGAGCAGCGTAAAGGAAAAATGATTACTTATATCGTATTGGGAGCTGTTTTTGGTGGGCTCTTCCGGTTCTTTACACACGTAATCGCAGGAGTTATTTTCTTTTCAGAAGCTGCAGAAGGCAAGAACGTTTGGATTTATTCGCTCGTATATAACGGCGGTTATATGATTCCTTCCATTATTTTGACAGCAATTGTTTGCTCCATCATTTTCGTTGCTGCACCACGTCTGATTGAACATCGGAATAACGTTTAATTTAAAGGTGTGTCTTTATTGAGTGGAATCATCTATGTTGGTAGCGAGTGGACAGAATTCGTTTTGAATGAACAAAAACCACGTTAAAACCCTGTATGGGTTGTTTTTAAAATTCGGCCGATGACGCAATTCCTCTATTGCGCATACTTTACTAGAGGTTTACCAAATGTTCAGAATGATTTTGGTAAATGGGAAAGCATCTTTTCTTGTGGTATAGTATGGGGTAGATAATTTGAGGAAGAAAGGGTTTAACGAATATGATTGCAAAAACTACTGAAGACTTTGAGTCGTTAAAAACTATCGGTCGCATCGTTGCAGAAATTCGCGATGTAATGCGAGATGCAACAAAGCCAGGTGTCACGACAAAAGAACTTGATGAGATCGCTGGCCGCATGTTTAAAGAAAAAGGAGCTATTTCTGGTCCTAAAGGGGAGTACGATTTCCCTGGATTTACATGCATCAGTGTCAATGAAGAAGTTGCTCATGGCATTCCTGGTTCACGTGTCATCAAAGATGGAGACCTAGTGAACATCGACGTATCCGGATCATTCAATGGCTATTTCGCAGATACGGGAATTTCATTTGTAGTGGGTGAAGGCTACGCGAAGAAAGAAAAGCTATGTGAAGTAGCTGAAAGTGCATTTAACCGTGCAATGTTGAAAGTAAAGGCTGGTGCTCGGTTAAATCAAATCGGCAAAGCTGTGGAACGTGAAGCGAAGCAAAATGGATTAACTGTCATTATGAACTTAACTGGACATGGTATCGGAAAATCTCTTCATGAAGCACCACAGCATATTTTGAATTACTTTGATGCATGGGAACCTACCATCTTAAAAGAAGGTATGGTTTTGGCAGTTGAGCCGTTCATTTCAGAAAAAGCGGAACATGTCGTGGAGTCTGGTGACGGTTGGACTTTCTTGACTCCGGATAAATCATTAGTTGCACAGATTGAACATACGGTCATCGTTACTAAAGATGCGCCAATTCTTATTACGAAAATCGATTAAATAATGCGAAAGACCAACTGCTATGAACGCGCAGTTGGTCTTTTTTTAATAAATAGGATGCCCGCTAGCATGACTGCACATAAGAAAAGAGCAGCTGTAGAGACAAGAAGTTCTTCGAAACCATTTCGGACCGCAATTCCGATATAAGCCCAAATAAAGACAAATACATAAGCGATATCAAAATGGTGGAATCGAATATGTAGTGCGAGTGCTGTTCCAACAGTCATCATGATGACTGCCCATAGGGGGTCACTCAATCCCCAGCCATTCCACTGATATAGAGTTAGGACATAACTAATATTCGTAATCGTTGCAACACTGATCCATCCCAAATAAATTGATATTGGAAAGCGACCAGTAAGAAGGTTATCGGATACTGGATAAGTACGATAAAGTAAAGTTAGTGTAATTAGGTATGCAATCATCACGACAACCGTAAATAAGAAATATTCATAATGCCATAAATAAATCCATGCCACATTAAAAATGCAACTGATGATAAACAGATTTGAGCGCTTTATATAGGTTGCATCTATATCTTTACTCCTCTTCCACATACCTACCAACCAAATGAGCATCAATACATAAATAACGGACCAAATTGAAAATACATAGCCGGCCGGTGTAAATAGTACAGGAAGACGATTGGAAATTTCACCAGTTGTTTGATTGTTAAGTGGTAAAATATTTGCCAATGCATTGATGATAATCACACCAATCAGTGCGATGACCATTAGTGCGAAACGAACCACAGCATTCACCTCCTATACATTAGTATAACGTCAGTCCAAAGCAACAACAAATTTCTATTTACCAAAACTCTCTGTAAAATGAAGTTTAAAAGAATGAAGGTCTCTGGATTGACAGAATTTGTCACTGCTGCTGAAGAAATGTTGAACAGGCTCCGTGGTTTATTGAAGCGAATAATAAGAAATATGCACGCAAGGTTGTTTTAAAAAGAATTCTGGAACATATTATGCAAGTGTGCATTGAAAAAGGCATACCCATTGCAAAACTACAGAACGATGTTTCGCAAGGCGAAGAAGCATGATATAATAGTATAGTGTTTTCAGAAAATTTAGAAAGACATGGGGGAAAGATATTGACTACAAAGACGTATGCTGAAGTTTGGGACTTGGACGTATTTTTTAAGGGAGGAAGCTCATCTCCTGAACTTCGTGAACATTTGGATGCTTTAGCAAGTAGACTTGATACTTTTGAGCAAACTTTATCATCCTTTGTTGTTCCAACAGGGGAATCAGACGCTACTAAAATTTCTTCTATTATTGAAGAAACTAAACAAGTTGCTGAAAATTTAACACAAGCTGGAGCAGTTGTTGGTTGTTATTTAGCTCAAGATACTACTGATAAACAAGCGAACTTATTGCAAGGGGAAATCGGCTCTTTAGGTGCTCGTTTTTCTTCATCCATGCTCGTTGTTCAACAACAGTTATCAAAAACTGAAGAAACTGTTTGGACTGCTTTAATGAAGGACGATCAATTAAAAGAATTTGCTTTTGTTCTAAACGAATGGCGAGATGAAGCGAAGGAATTACTTTCTGAAAAAGAAGAAGATATGATTACCGCTCTTGGGGTGGACGGCTATCATGGATGGGGTCAACTATACGATTTATTGGTTGGTGACGTGAAAGTTCGTGTCACAGTGGACGGAGAAGAAAAAGAGTTCTCTGTAGGACAAGCGAGTAACTTAAGTTCTCATCCGGATGCAAAAGTTCGAAAAGAATCGTTTGAAGCATTAGAACAAGCATGGACAGATAAAGAAGAGTTCTTTGCTAAAACATTGAACCATATGGCTGGATTCCGCTTGGCCGTTTACAAAAAACGTGGCTGGGATTCAATATTAAAAGAACCATTGCAAATAAATCGAATGAAACAGCAAACATTGGATGCTATGTGGGGCRCAATCAGCGCGCATAAAGCTCCATTTGTAGAATATTTAAAGCGTAAGGCTGAGCTGGTAGGAGCAGATGCCATGCATTGGTACGATTTAGACGCGCCAGTAACTGAATCTACTCAGAAAGTGTCATACCAGGAAGGTGCAGAGTTCATTTTAAAACACTTCGGCAAATTCGGTCCGGAGCTTGAGAAATTCTCACGACAGGCATTTGAAGATGAATGGATTGAGGCAGAAGACCGCCCTAATAAACGACCAGGTGGTTTCTGTACTGGGATGCCTCTATCACAGCAGTCCCGTATTTTTATGACATATAGTGGAACGATGTCCAACGTTGCAACATTGGCACATGAACTTGGTCATGCTTTCCATTCATATGCACTTCGTCCTGTACATTGGATGAATCGTCAATATGCAATGGGAGTTGCAGAAACAGCTTCTACATTTGCTGAAATGATTGTAGCTGATGCAGCAGTAAAAGAAGCATCAACAGCTGATGAAAAATTGGCATTGCTTGAAGATAAGATTCAACGAAGTGTCGCATTCTTCATGAACATTCATGCACGATTTTTATTTGAAACTCGTTTTTATGAGGAGCGTAAAAAAGGAATTGTTTCTGCTGCACGCTTAAATACATTGATGGAAGAAGCGCAACGTGAAGCATTTGGAGATGGATTAGGTGAAGTTCATCCGCATTTCTGGGCATCAAAACTGCATTTCTATATCACACATGTACCATTCTATAATTTCCCTTACACATTCGGTTATTTATTCAGCTTAAGCATTTATGCGAAAGCAATTGAAGAAGGCTGCAGTTTCGAAGAAAAGTATATCTCCCTACTTCAAGATACGGCAATCATGTCTGTTGAAGATTTAGCAATGAAGCATTTAGGAGAAGATATCACTCAACATGCGTTCTGGGAAAAAGGCATAGCACTATGTATTAAAGATGTGGAAGAGTTTCTGTCGTTAACTTCATCTAAAGGGTGATTTTCAATGATTTTACTGGACGGACAAACTTGTTTTTTACGAACATTAGATGAAAATGATGCTTCAGATCTCACCAATCTAGTATTTAAGAATCGACATTATTGGTCAATTTATGAACCAAGGCATCAGGATTCATACTTTACCGTAGCAGTACAAAGAGAAAAGATTCTAGAATCACTTCACCATATGAAGAACCAACGCGAATTCAGCTTCGGCATTTATGATAGACAGTCGGGGGAACTAATTGGTCATATTTCTATGTACAGTATTAAACGCCTACCTTTTTCAAGTGCTTTCATTGGTTATTCTATAGATGAATTGAATGTGGGCAAAGGGGTTGCGACAGAGGCGGTTCAACTTCTGGTCAAGTATGGAATGGAAGTTATAGGGTTACACCGCATTGAAGCATATGTTTCTCCGCGTAATGTTGGTTCAATGCGTGTCTTAGAAAAAGCAAAAATGCAAAAAGAAGGCTTGTTAAGACAGCTACTATTCATTAATGGTGAATGGGAAGATCATTACATTTATGCAATTTTAGAAAATGATTATTGAAAAGGCAAGGCCGCTTGGCGGAAATGGCGTAAAATGATGAATGGCTGGTTTCTCAATTGAGAAACCAGTTTTTTTATGTCGATTTCCCGGGAAATATTAGATGTTATAGGCTGATATGTTTACATATTTTCAACCCAATCATATAATAAACTGAAATCCAATAAGAATGGTAGGTTTTAATATGAAAACAATTCCGAAGCCTCTTGTGATGGCGAATCAATGGACAATTGTCATATCAGTAGTCATTTCGCTTATTACACAATCCGCGTGGATGTTATTGATTCCTTTAGTTTCATGTCTTTTAAGTTTATTTACAGGATTCAATCCTGTTTTAGCCATAGTTAAGAAATTTTTAAACAAGCCAGCAAATGAATATGCCCAAGAAGATTATGACCAGCTACAATTTAACCAATGGTTGGCCGTTGGGTTTTTATTAATTGCGACGATTAGTTTCTTTATGAATTGGGGTATTTTGTTTAACATTGCAACTGTTATGGTGGGATTAGCAGCATTGATAGCTATTATGGGGTTTTGTATCGGATGCTTCATTCGTTTCCAATACCAACAATGGAATTATCGACGCAAAAAATCAGCAGAACAGTAAAAAAGAGCCTAACATGGACTGCACCCCAATTGTTAGACACACTAACAATTGGGGTGCAGTTTTTTTATGTTTCTTATTCCACAAGTGTAAGTCTGCCTGTTGCGGGATCAATGACCAAACCGTGAACTGGAAAATCTTTGACCATTAGGGGATGATTTTTTACCATATCCACACTATGTCTGACACTTTCGCTCACATCTTCAAAGCCACGCAGCCATTCGTTCAATTCCACACCCGAATAGCTCAGCATATCGATTGTTTCTTGAGCAATTCCCCGATCAATCATTTTCTGCAGCATGACATCCGGTTTGATGGCACTCATCCCGCAGTCGTAATGACCAATTATGTAAATTTCTTCTGCATTCAATTCATATACAGCTACAAGTAAACTACGCATGATGCCACCGAATGGATGGTTAATTACAGCGCCGGCGCTTTTTACAATTTTCACATCACCGTTTTTAAAGTTCATTGCCTTCGGTAATAATTCAAATAACCGGGCATCCATACATGTTAAGATAACTATTTTTTTGTCCGGAAATTTTGTTGTAATGAATTCTTCGTATTGTTTTTCAGCTACGAATTTTTGGTTAAAAGAAAGAATTTCGTTTAATAAAGACATTTATCAGTTCCTCCTAAGTAATTTCCTTTCTTATTGTAGATGATTTTTATAGGGATTCGCCACTTTTAAGTCACATTCCTTAAAAACAAGGTAATGTGTACCGATAATCCTTTGTGTAGAATAGAAATATTAACTACACTATAAGGATAAAGAAACATAAAGGATGAAAAACATGAACCATTCAATGCTTGAAGAGGCAGCTAAATTTATTTTTCAATATGGAGAAGAGAATGGACTTTCAATGGAAGTGGTAAATGACCGTCAGCGTTGTGTAGAAAGTGAAATAAGAGCGACTGGAACCTATACACATACACTGGAGGAAATAACGTATGGTGCAAAGCTTGCTTGGCGAAATAGTACGAAATGCATTGGACGGTTGTTTTGGGAAAGTCTCGATATTTTAGATGCAAGAGATGTGGAGTCGTCTGATGAAGTAGCCGGATATCTGCATAAACATATTCAACACGCTACAAATACAGGGAAAATTCGGTCTACGATTACCATTTTTCCGCCACTTAAACAAAATGAACCGCAAAAAGTGCAATTGTGGAGTCATCAGTTGATCCGCTATGCAGGGTACAAATTGGAATCAGGTGATGTTGTAGGTGATCCAGCTTCGATTGAGATAACAAAAATAGCCCAAAATCTTGGTTGGGAAGGTGAGGGCAGTCCGTACGATTTATTGCCCGTGATTTTCCAATGGGATGAAGGGAATCCAATAATGGTACCATTAAATAAAGAAGAAATTCTTGAAGTGGAAATCAATCATCCTGTTCATCAAAACTGGGGACCACTTAATCTGAAATGGTATGCGGTGCCAATCATTTCGGATCGATATTTGGAAATTGGCGGATTACGTTATCCCGCTCCTTTTAACGGATGGTATATGGAGACAGAAATCGCAGCAAGAAATTTAGTAGATTCTTATCGTTACAATCGATTGAGAGATGTCGCAGAACAGTTGGAGCTTGATACATCAAGTACGACAACGTTCTGGAGGGACAGAGCCCTAGTGGAACTTCAACATGCAGTGTATGCATCGTATAAAAAGGCTGGAGTCCAGATTGTCGACCATTATACAGCGGCACAGCAATTTCAAACGTTTCGTGATAAAGAAGAAAAGCAACAAAGAGAAGTAAAAGGGGATTGGACGTGGCTCATTCCACCGGTGTCGCCGGCATTGACTCCAATCTTTCATCAAGGAATTATGAACGAGGAATTGTCGCCGAACTTTATCAAACAAAAACGACCACCATTATATAAAAAAATGAGCGAGATGACAGAATCATCCCGCTCACAAGGTTGCCCCTATCATTTTTGATTAGCGGGCAACTTTTTGTATTTTATCCATCATCACTAATGAACGACCTGTACCGATTGCTACAGACTCAAGTGGTTGAGGGGCAATATGAACTGGTACGGAAATCTCGTTAGATAACCATTCTTGCATGCCTTTTAATAGGGCACCGCCACCAGTCAATACAACACCTTGGTCAACAATGTCACCAGATAGTTCTGGAGGACAGCTTTCAAGAGTTGCACGAATTGCTTCMAGAATAGAAAGTAACGATTCTTTCAAAGTCTCTTGAACTTCTACAGAACTGATTGTAATAGTTTTTGGAAGGCCTGTCATGACGTCACGGCCACGCACTTCCATTGTTTCCACTGTATGTGGAATCAAGGCGTACCCGACTTCCATTTTAATTCTTTCAGCTGTGCGTTCACCGATTAGCACATTGAATTGTTTACGGACAAAATGAATAATGTCTTCATCCATACGGTCTCCCGCAACTTTAACTGTATTAGACGATACGACACCGCCAAATGAAATGATCCCAACTTCAGTGGTTCCCCCACCAATATCAACAATGACACTTGCAATTGGTTCGCTGACAGGCAGGTCTGCTCCAATCGCAGCTGCTACAGGTTCTTCAATCAAATGTACTTCTTTAGCGCCACTATTTTTCACGGCATCATGAATTGCACGGCGTTCCACTGAAGTAGCGCCAGATGGTGTACATACCATAACGTTCGGTTTACGGACAGAGCTACCCATTTTTTTGCCTACTTTTTTCATGACCATACGCAACATATCTGTCGTTACATCAAAATCAGCAATGACGCCATCTTTCAATGGTCGAATAACTGTAATCGAACCTGGTGTTTTACCGATCATACTCTTCGCTTCTTCACCAAATGCGACAACTTGTCTAGTTTTTGTATCCACCGCTACTACCGATGGTTCATTTAATATAATGCCTTTATTTTTTGTATATACAAGGATATTAGCTGTTCCTAAATCAATCCCCAAATCAATACCTGAAAACATGCAGATTCCTCCCTTAAAACGGTTTGCTTCATAAGTATAGAGGATTTTAGTGCATAATCCATATGGTACTTAATGGGAGTTGTCAAATGTTGCAGAATTTCCTGTGACATATGGTATAGAGAGGAGGGGGGAATTAAGTATCTTGTAGGATTTTGTCACATTATCGTTATACTCGTGTAGTGTAAATGTAAACGAAAAGTTAAATCATAACAAAAAGCAATCGTCTGTAGACGATTGCTTTATATGATTAATACTTTGTATTAGGTTTTKGATCGATTATTTCTGCGTCATGAGAAACTAAAGCTCTACCCAAGAAATGCATAACGAATTGACCAGTTATCCCAATAATAATCATAAAGCCAATAACAATTATAATCCCGAAAGTCATGAGAACTCTCCTTTCTACTAACCTATTTGTTCAATAGTTATCAGTATACAGGAGGAGAGTGCATTCTTGAAGGTATTTTACCAATTGTCGAAAATTGTTCATTAAAACGCCCAGTTACCTGCACGGAATATCGCTTCACGAGAGCCGTCTTCCAAAATTCCATCAATGTCCATTTGCTCAGAACCAATCATGAAGTCCACGTGTGTAATGCTTTGGTTT
>NZ_JBFUIO010000034.1:0-27206 GCF_056401835.1 Paenisporosarcina sp. P4_D4
AACAAATTCTTTAGATTTAGCAAAGGACGAGTATGTGAACCCAGAATTAAAAATAGCAGATAGGGATACGATTTTTATTATTGATGGAACTTTTTTATTTAAAAAGGATTTAAGTAACCTATACGATTTTAAAATATTTGTTAAAACTGACTTTGACTTAGCTAGAAAAAGAGGAGCTAAAAGAGAAGAACGGGCATTTGGAAGTTATGAAAAAGCTGAAGAAATGTTCCTAAATAGGTATCACGTTGCTTCGAAACTTTATTTAGAACAACATTCACCTCAACTTAATGCAGATATGGTCATTAATAATAATGAATTAGATAACCCATATTTTGTTTAAAAGAAATGTCTTATTCAACTAACGGGGCAGGTTAGTTGAAGAAGGGAATTACAAATAATAAAGCGAAATATATAGGATAAAACACATTGTAAGGATGAGTGTATTGCGTAATATTGTGAAAATTAAAGCCCTTAAGTTCCCTGATGTTCTTCATTATGACTGGAAGGCGAACTGATTCGTCACACCTGTGATTATTTACTAGTCCTATGCAAACCGGGGCTCAAATTGATTCATCATACCAAAAATAAGATTTTTACTATCGATAATACCTCTCTAGAGTATTTTTCTTTGAAAGAGTGGTTCACAGCTGCAATAGAAGTTGAAGATGGAAAAGTTGTATCTACTTATTGTAATGTGGCAAAACCTTCTTTATTTAAAAACGGACAAATAAGTTTTGTTGACCTAGATTTAGATTTTATTCAGGAAAAGAATAATGACTGGAAAGTAGTAGATGAGGATGAATTTGAATCAAATAGTATTAAATATGGGTATTCAAAAGACTTGAAGAGGGAAACAGTAGAAGCGCTGGAAAGATTAAAGGAAGAAGTGAGGCGGGGAAACTYTCCTTTCAACAATGAAGTGGCATCTCAACATAATTCCAAAATTTATTAGATTAACGGAGTGACGGGGCATTGCTTTTTTGCACGAGATAGATTGTGAAAAATTGTACTTAAACTAACGGGGCAGGTTAATTGAACAAGGAAATGTTGAAAAAGGACCTAAAATTCTTGGGGAAAGGGAAGTAAGCGTAATACGATTCGATAATTTAGGTTTTTATACAAAACCTTATAATTCTACATGGGAGGTTTACCCTCACCATAATGCTTACTGTCATCATAAAAGGAAGTGTGAGGCAAACTGGATTATTATATAAGTTGTTTGTTTTCTTCGGTTTGTATAAAAGCATCAGTTAGCAATTGAATATCTTCACGTATCTGAGACTTCAGTTTAGGACAGTCACACTTGAAATAATCATCAACTAATCTTGTTAGTTCGTAACTAAATAGATTCATAGGCACAATCTCCTTTTTATTATCTCCTTTTAAATAGTCCCTAAATCCTATTATGAGACATTCTCATATTAATTAAAAGGAATATTATATAGTCAAACTATTAGATAAGTTATGGAAACATCTATTGAGAGAGAGAAAGGATAGATTATTTTTATGACCATGTACAAAATTCGTAATAGAGATACACAACAGATTTTTTCGGTAACTAATGGCTGGATCAACGAATTCTAAATAGGTGGTATTTTAATAATCAGAAGACGGCACAGCTGTTGCAATAGGTTTATTCGGAAAAATAAATTCGTTTCTTCAATATGAAGAAACGTTCTTTTTTTACTAACGGATGCTTTACTTCAATAAGGGTTAAAACCCTTTTCTTATTCAACTAACGTGGCAGTTTAGTTTAACAAGGGTTGAAACGAAAGTTTGTTGATTTAAATCGGAACTTATATACATTTAATCTGTATAAAAGCAAAAGGTATCCTGACTGAAACGAGGTGGTTAATATGAATAAAAATAAAACAATAGTAATTTGTGCGTCAATTGTACTGATAATTTTACTTGTACTTACTTTTTTTGAATTCATCTTTTTGAGATTACTCGGATTACAATATAATTCAATTGGTACTTTAGTATTTTTCTTTATTATGTACGTATTCCTTGAAATACCTCTCTCCTTTATTAAAGATGGAATACCAAAAGCTTTAAAATCTGTTGGTATGATTCAATCAAGTAAGGGGTGGTTGTCATTTATTTTAGATACAGGGCTGACTTTTTCATTAATTAAATTACTCGATATCTTTATGGTGAATATTTCGATTACTTGGCAAGGTCCACTAATATTTGCATTGATTACAGGACTTATCAGTTCGAAATTAAAAAAGAATGAAAAAGAGCCTCAGATGATTAATAGCGAAGAATTTAAGGAATTAGAAAGAAAGTTTAATTCTAATAGCTAATCAATATAATGGTGTGATTGTTTAAAAAGGCAATCGCTTTTTGTGCTAACGGGGCAGGTTAGTTGAAGAAGGAAGAAAAGGGAGATGAACAGAAATGAAAATAGATTGGCAAAGCTTAAAGTTGGTACAGGGTTGTTTATTGACTGGTATTTATGCAAATCAACTTAATGTATACCAATACAATAAATTCTTAGTTATTAATTCTGTCCTACTTATTTTAAAGATAAAAAACCCACATTCCCTTGAATTCTGGTATTGGAAAATAGATTGGTTCGAAGACGAAATAGGAGATGACTTTCTCATTATTGAAGAACAGGAAACACCAGAACCAATTGAATATAGGTATGAGCCAGAAATTGCCCCCAATCAACATCTACTAATGAGTTCTAGTTTTTCTGTCGAACAAAACAAAATTAAGAAAGTTAGTGGATACGGATTTAAAGATGAGAAAAGTGAAATCTTAACTTCTATTGTTTTTGAATTAGAGGAATCATTCATTTCTATAACAACCGGAGCTGTTATAACAACAAAAATTACAGAAAAGGAGCCTGATGATTTAGGAGACTTAATTTTCCCTTGTGACTGACAATGCATTTATATAATTCAACTCGGAGCAGTTAATCCAAGAAGGATTAATTCTACTTTTTGTTGAACTTATTGATCTAAAGGGTGCTTTAGTTGAAGATCCTCGTGCTGCTTAGGCAGCTTTTTCTTATTGAACAAACGAGGCAGGTAAGTTCAATAAGAGGATTAATTTACCAAATTAATAAGAAGCATTTTTGAACTAATGGTACTACCAACGTATCGCAGGATATTTTAGGAAAAGAACATTTGATTGTTGAAATCATTGACTCAGATGAAGTAGGTGGGCTAAAGGTCTATTTATCAAAAAGTTATATATTGGAATTATTCCCAGACACTTCAGAAGAGGATGATGAGTTCTGGAGACTTTTTAATCGTAGGAGCGATAACCCCCACTTTATCTCTATATAAAAAATCATCCATTTCTTGTAGGCAAACTTTACCAATTCAATTATTGTAATTCTATTTCCATTAAACTATAATGAAAGCGATTTAATAATTGAATAGTTATATATTTTGGTTCTTTACTTGCGGGTAAAGATTAAAAAGGAACCAGGTTAAAATCCTGGACGGTCCGGCCACTGTAATTGAGGGAGTGACTTCCATGAGCCACTAGTTGAAAAACTGGGAAGGCGGAAGAAACGTACCAACCTCATAAGTCAGGAGACTTGCCTAAATATAGATGTAGAATACCTTCCGGGAAAAGGTTGCATTGTGGATCATTGAATTTCTTTTTGAATTTGTGAGAATACAAAGGCTCTTACCTTTCTTCCGGGGGTAAGCGCTTTTTTTGTTTGATTTCGAAAAGGGGAGGATTTCACGGAACCGCAACAACACGTTAATCAAAAATTCTATGAGAAATGGAGAATCATCACTTGACTACCTACAAACAGAAATTGCGACGCCTTCTTCCTGCATTATTGGCATTGATTATGCTCGGGTCCTTGATTTCACCGATCCAGGCAGGAGCCATAGGGGAAAGCGGAAATGCTTCGCTGCCTCAGGAGACGAGAGGCCAGCTTGCCGAAGGGCAAATTAATACACAAACGCAGTCGACACAAATCGACCGTAGCGCCGAGATAAGAGCAAAAGTGGAACAAGCAATCGAGAAAACGAAAAACTACTACATACAGAACCCCCCTGACTATTCCAAAGGGACTTCACACAGCAATTATTGGCTGATGTCCGCTTTATGGGGTGTAGGGACGGACTTGGAAAACGACGTTCCATGGAAAGAAAATGCTTCCCCATGGAATCCAGCGTCCTATTGGACCGTCGGTAAGGAAAAGGTGACTACTTCCTCGAACGAGGATGCAGGAATTGTTATCGGTTCCATCGTTTTGGGCAAAAACCCATATAAATTCGGGACACGGGACATTGTGCATGATTTAGTTGCGAAGCAGAAAGAGAACGGATCTTTCTTTACCATTTGGGGAGAGCCTTGGGCAATGGTCGCGCTTGATCTGATGGAAGCGGAGTATGACCAGGATAAACATATCCAATATATATTGAGTAAGCAAAATCCCACGACAGGATACTTTGGCGATTCCGATGTGACAGGGTGGATACTGATCGCCCTAGCCCCACATTTGGACCGGCCGGATGTGAAAGCCGCTGTCGACAAGGCGGTCCAAGGGATACATGACAACCGGAACAAAGCCACGGGCGAAGTCATGGGGCAGATGTTCGGGGAAAACTCCAATAGCGTCGCGCCTATCATCAATGGCTTGGCGGCGGTAGGCGAGGACCTCTTCTCGGAAAAGTGGACCATGGAAACGACGCAGCTCGGATCGGTCAACCTGATTGAACGATTTGTGGACCGCTATCAAATGGCTGATGGCAGATTTACTTGGCAGGAGAACACTTTGGGCTCCTGGCAGATGGCAACCGAGCAAGGATTGCTTGCCATCTCTGATGCCGTTGCAGGAAAGTCGACTTTCGTGCGGCTGAAAGACTACAAGGAGCAAGAACTGGACAAGCAAACGAATGTCTCGGTAAGAGTGGAAGGAATCAACGATACGCTACTCATGAATAAAGATGTCCAAGTGGAGACATTCATGGAAGCCGCCGATGCTTTCGATGCGACGGAGCAGGCGCTTGCCGAAGCAAGCATCCCGTTTGAAGGATCGAGTTCCTATATTGCCAAAATAGGGCCAGAGGAACAAGCGACGTTCGGGGCCTGGGATGGCTGGCAGTATATAGTGAATGATGACTATCCGGGTGTGTCTGTCGGAGAGTACCCGATTGAAGACGGAGATGAAATCGTCTGGTTTTACGGGAACGTCGGGGACATTTACCAAGATATCGATATAGCCGATGAAGTGGAGGAATTGACCCTCCGCCCAACCATTTCAATTGCGCCGAAATTACTTGAAGGCGATGAAATTGAAGTGACGGTTACGGCAGAATACGATGTATACAACAGCTCCTGGGAACTGGAAAAAGAGAACGAGATAGCGAAGATCAAAGACGCGGCCATCCAATTCGACGGAAAGACATACAAAACGGATGGCAACGGGGTCGCACGCATTCCAGGTGAAAAAGCAAGGGTCGGGACGTATGAGCTGAAGGTCACAAAAGACATTGACGGCAGTTATCCAAGGCTCCTGCGCCAAGCAAAAAAAATCATCATTGAGGAAGATCCCGACAGCGGTGCCATCCCGTCGGACAAAACGGTCACACTGTCCGTCGAGAAGCGCACGATTGGTCTCGGAGATATCATCGTGCCTATGGGAGTGGCGCTGCAAAATGGGGATACTGCGTTCACATTATTGAAAAGAGTGGCCGATCAAAAAGGGGTATCCATTGATTATATTGGATCCGGGGCAGGGCTTTACGTTCAGGCGATAGAAGGTCTTGGAGAGTTTGACCATGGTTCGCAAAGTGGCTGGATGTATTCGGTCAACGGGAATTTCCCGGAATACAGTGCAGGGAACTATGTGCTGAAAGACGGGGATGTCCTCCGCTGGCAATATACGAAGGACCTTGGGCTTGATCTTGGACAAGGAACAATCCCGGGTACCGGAGGGGGAAGCAGTCCCGGAAGCGGCAATAGCGATGGAAACAACCAGATCGAGATTCAAAAATCAATTGCCGATGCAGCAGGATGGATCGGAAAAAACCGTGATTTCACCAAATATGATCACTTCATCGATTGGGATGTACTTGGTTTGGCAAGGGCTGCTCAAAAAGTTCCAGCTTCTTACTACGCTGCGTTCGAGAGCTATGTAAAGGCGGAAAAAGGAGAGTTCAGGAAAGTCACCGATTATGAGCGGATGGCGTTGGCCATCACCTCGATCGGGAAAAATCCGAGAAATATCGCGGGATATGACTTCATTGAAAAAATCTACAACAATGAACGCATGACGATGCAAGGGACAAACGGTGTCATTTTCGCATTGCTTGCCTTGGACTCGAAAAAATATGAAGTTCCTGCGAATGCGGTATGGACGAAAGCCAAGCTGGTGGACTGGCTGCTTGCGAAACAGAACGGCGATGGTGGCTTCCCGCTGGCGGATGGAGCTGCAAGTGATATCGATATGACTGCCATGGCGCTACAGGCCCTAGCGAAATACCAACAAAACAAAGAAGCGAAGGCTGCAACAGATAAAGGATTGGATTGGCTGTCCAAGCAACAACTGGCTGAAGGTGGATTCCAGTCGGCGGGATCAGTCAACAGCGAAAGCGTTTCACAAGTGATCATTGCGCTGTCGAGTCTTGGAATTGACTTGGAAGACAATCGATTCAAGAAAGAGAAGGGCGATTTGCTTTCAGCACTTCAATCCTTTGTCAATAAGGACGGGGGGATTTCCCATACGATAGGCTCGGGAAGCAACTACATGGCCACCCAGCAAGGGATGATGGCTTTGGTCGCCTATGACCGTCTCAAAACTGGCAAAACCGGCCTGTATGATATGGGAGACGTAAAGGCATCGACCCCGAATCTTTCATTCCCGGATGTCAAGAAAGGATCTTTTGGGGAAAAAGAAATACAGGAGCTTGCTGAAAAAGGTGTAATTGCTGGCTTCTTGGATGGGACGTTCAAGCCAAACCTAGAATTGAACCGAGGGGAAGCGGCGATTTTATTTGCCAGAGCACTGGATTTGAAAGCTCCGGAGTCGCCGGCAGGATTCAAGGATGTAGCCAAATCCAGCGTATTCTATGAGGCCGCACATGCTACGAAAGCGGCAGGCATTTTCAGAGGTCAGGGGATCGGGGAAACTTTCGGTGCTGGTGAAAAACTGAATCGTGAACAAATGGCTTCAGTGCTTGTCCGAGCTTTTGGATTGAAAGCCACAAATGAAAAAGTGAAATTGGCTGATCTGGACAGTGTGTCGGATGCACACCGGAAAGATGCAGAAATTTTATATCAAAATGGTATCACGCTTGGGAATGGGAACGGAAATTTCGATCCTAAAGGGTCTGTCTCCCGCGCGCATTTTGCCGTGTTCCTTTCCCGTTCACTGAACAACAAGAAATAAACAGTGTCGCGTTCATTTTATCAAGTGTTCACATTAAATATCGTATTTCAAGGACGGTCCAGCATTCCTCCAATAAGGTGCTGGAATGTCTGCAATATGGAGGACATTCAATTCAAAGAATGTTAGTAAAGGGGGACTATCGTTGAGGAACCATGTGAAGATCTTCGCAAATTTGGCCGCCGCTTTTGTATTGGTTCTTTTGCTGGGCGCATGCGGATCGTCACTGCAGAAACCGACAGGGCTGGAAAAACCGCAGAGCAGCCAGGAAACGGATGCAAGCGAGGAGCTGACGGAACAGGAACCCGTAGAAGAGAACGAGGGAATCTCTGAAGAATCAATAACGGATTCCCGCAAGGAAGAGCAAGAAAAAGCAGGAGAAACCAAGGTACGGGTGGAAAATGAGCAGGTTACAACGGTTGCGTCGGCAAAGAAAGAAGTGCAGCAGCCTACTCATGCAAAGGAGCAGGCTGAAAACAAGCCAGGAAAAGCCGAAAATCATACGTCAGGGCCTTTAGGGGAAGGTGGCAAGCAACCTTCAAACGCCACTTCCGGCAATCTCCCAAAAACGGCAGCACCCGTACAGGTCCCTTCCAAGCCACCGGCACCCCCTGTGGAAAGCCCGGCTGAAAAAGAAAAGGAACCTGAAGAGCAAGCATCCACAATCGTCTTCTCAATCGTCATCTCGTCAAGTGAGGTCCCTCTGACTCCTGTAAAGATGGAATTCAAGGAAGGGGATACCGTACTGGACGCATTGATCCAAATCACGAAAAAACATAAAATCCAAATGGATTACCGTGGCGGGAAAGGCGCCAGTGCATACGTGGAAGGTATCGCCAATGTCTATGAATTTGATCGTGGACAGGGGAGCGGCTGGATGTACCGTGTAAATGGGGTATTTCCTGATCGTGGGGCAGGCACGGTCCCGTTAATGGTGGATGATCGTGTCGAATGGCTCTATACGACCAGTCTTGGGGAGGACCTGAAAGCCGACCTGAAACCTTTTCGCCGTTAATTTAGCCAAGCGAAAACCGGCCAGTGCAATGCGGCCGGTTTTCTGCATGAGAAACGTTAAATGAAAGAAGGTGTACAAATATGGAAAGTGGCTTTCGCAGCTGCCACCCATTCGTGGTTTTCTTCTATTATTTATGTGTCGGCTTTCTCGCCATGTATTTCAATCATCCAGCATTTCTGCTTGTGGCGTGCTTGTTGCTGTTTGGGGCCAATCTTGCCCATGGCGGCGGCAAAGCGCTCAGGAAATGGATTCCATCACTCGTCTGGATGAGCGTTGCCATTATTGTCTTGAATCCATTGTTGAATTCAAGGGGTACGCACATTTTCTTCTACTTTCGAGGGAAGCAGGTTACCCTGGAAGCCACGATGTACGGTGTCGTAATGGCGCAGTCGATTGTCATGATCCTGCTGATGTTCATTTCATTCAACATCATTTTGAACGGCAATAAATTTCTGTTCGTTTTTTCTTCATTCTTGCCAAGAACCGCCTTTTTGACCATGCTGGCCATCCGCTTCGTCCCCCTTTTGAAAAGAAGGCTGGATGAAATAAGCGACGTGCAGCGCATCAAAGGGACGACAGCCTCGACAGGAACCATATGGGAGCGAGCGGGAAATGGGATGACCATGCTGCAGATTTTGTTGACATGGTCCTTGCAAGAATCATTGGACACGGCGGATTCAATGAAGGCGAGGGGATACGGGACGGGCAAGCGGAATCCTTATATTCCCTACAGAATGAACAAACGGGATAAGGGGTGGCTCGTGACAATGACTGCTCTTTTTGCGCTATGTGTAACAGGCGGGATGCTTGGGTACGGCAAAATCATTATCTATCCAGCTCTGGGGACATTGCACCTTTATTTCCTGGATTGGGTCCTGCTTATTTGTATGATGTTATTGGTATCATTTCCATTGCTCGTTGAAGGGAGAGAACAATTGAAGTGGAAATTTTCCGTATAGAAGAAATGACATTCGGCTTTCCCGACATGGAATGGAAAGCACTGAAGGATATCCATTTAAGTGTGAGGGAAGGGGAATTTGTAGTGCTATGCGGCCCGAGCGGCTGCGGCAAGACGACATTGCTGCGTCTTTTGAAAAAAGAGCTTGCCCCTGCAGGCAGGAGGAAAGGGGAAATCTATTACGAAGGAAAGCGTTTGGAGGACTGGGAAGAGAGGTTATTGATTGAACAAATTGGCCTTGTTTTTCAAGATCCCGACAATCAAATCGTCATGGATGAAGTGATGCAGGAAATTGTGTTCGGCTTGGAAAATCTGGGCTACTCGAATTTCGAAATGCGCAAAAGGGTTGCAGAGATGGTCCATTTTTTTGGAGTGGAAGGATTGCTGAGATTGAAGCCATCGGAACTATCCGGTGGCCAGAAGCAGATGCTGAATTTGCTTTCCGTTCTGTTATTGAAGCCCAAGGTGCTGCTGCTGGATGAACCGACTTCCCAGCTTGATCCAATTGCGGCCAAAGAGTTGATTCTCATTCTGGAAAGGCTGAACAAGGAAATGGGCATGACGGTCATTCTTGTCGAACATCGGTTGGAAGAACTGTTCGGGGTTGCGGATCGGGTACTCATGATGGAGGATGGGAAAATCGTTTATGATGGAAACAGCAAAGCGGTCATCACCGAACTGTACGCGCGGGGAGACGAACGATTCATCCCTTATGTCCCTTCAATATCTAGGCTTTATATGGAAAAAGAAGTTTGGCCAAGACTGGATGGCATACCATTGAACGTGAAGGAAAGCAAAGAGTGGATCCGAACACTGCCGGTATATCCTGCACTTGAAGTTGCGGATGCCGATGCCACTGAGGGAACTGGGAGGCAGCGGGTACTGGAAATGAAGGATGTATATTTCCAATACGAGAAAAAAGGATTGATGATCTTGAAAAGTCTTTCGCTGGATATTTTCAAAGGGGAATTCTTTGCATTGGTCGGAGGGAACGGTTCAGGAAAATCCACTGTTATGAAGGCGTGCATTGGAAGCATCAAGCCGAAACGGGGAACAGTATGCTATGAAGGAATGGAAGTAAGTAAGCTGAAGGGCAGGAAACTGTATGAAAGAATGGCCTACCTTCCCCAAAATCCACGGACCTATTTCGTCCATGATACCATTGTGAAGGAATTTGAAGAAGCGGTCGTGCGACACGATGTGAAAAACGGCACTGCCAAAATGGAGGAATTGATGAAGGCATTCAATATTACACATCTGCGGGATCGCCATCCGTATGATTGCTCAGGCGGAGAAATACAAAGGGCGGCACTTGCCTGCATGCTGATTGGCTCTCCTGATATCCTGTTCATCGATGAACCGACAAAAGGGCTGGATCCCATCTCGAAAAAGCGCTTTTCCGAAGTGCTCTATAGGCTCCATCGTGAAGGATTGACCATCATGATGGTGACGCATGACATCGAGTTCGCTGCCCGGAATGCACAAAGATGCGCTATCATGTTTGATGGGGAAATAACGGTTGCCGGCACGGCGGATCAATTATTCAAAGGGAATTACTTCTACACCACGGCAATCAACCGGGCGACAAGGTCAAGCAATGTATATGAAGCACTTACGTTAGAGGAGGCGATCGAAACATGGCCCGCTCCCACATTTACTTGATGGCCGCTTCTTTTATTGTGCTCACCATGCTCATTGTTTCCATCGTTTATTTCGATTACAATGCCTATCTGCTGCTGAGCCTTGCGATTATCGCTTGTACCATGCTCCCCTTCTTTTCCCGTTTTGAATTCAGGGAATTGGCAGGGCGGGAAATCGTCATTTTGGCGATGCTCGCGGCCATTGCGGCGGTTAGCCGCGTTCCTTTTGCGGGCCTGCCCAGTGTCCAGCCCACGTCATTCGTCATCATGATGGCCGGTCTTGTTTTCGGGGCGGAATCGGGCTTCATCGTAGGGGCTGTCGCAGCGGTCGTTTCCAACATCTTCTTGGGACAAGGACCTTGGACTCCATGGCAAATGTATGCGTGGGGAATGCTTGGGATGAGTGCCGGTCTGTTGCGTAACGTTTGGTGGATGAAGAAAATGTGGGGTAAGTGCATCTTCGGGTTCCTTTGGGGATATTTATTCGGTTGGTTCATGAACATGTGGATCATTGTAAGCAACATGGAGATGTTGACAAGGGAATTTTTTGTCGGTGTCTATGTCTCCAGCATCTATTTCGATTTGGCGCATGGATTATCGAATGTATTTTTCATTTTAGTTTTCGGGTCAAGATGGACGAAAATCTTGGAACGCTTCAAGAGAAAATACAGTCTGCTAAGTGTGAAAGGCTATGTGTAAGTGAATACATTCTTCTTTGATGCATTTTCGTGGTTCATTCAAACTTGTATTTTTCTTTAATCAAATCTTTTATTAATTCTTTATTACGAGTTTTAAAGACCTCATTGTGAGATGAAATCATCCCCAGACTAGCAGCATCCGGTTGGATGTATTGCTTTGCTTTGTTAATGGTGTTGGCTGTGTCTTGAAATGTACCTGCAATCAAATTAAGTTTGCAATCATGTTTCAATAAATCGCCTACTGCAACGACTCCTGGAATCGATGCTTCACTGGTGATGCAGCTTGCTATAAAGCAGCCATCAGCCAACTCCAACTGGACGGGACTATTTTTTCCAAAGATTAATGAAGACTCCTGAATTTAATAAGTGATAAATTGCTTTTTTCATTTTCAACTATCGGGTGCTTTAGTTGAATAACCGGCAGCCTTTACAAGGCGGCTTTTTCTTATGGCCWAGATTTAATCGTGTACCTATACTTAKSTGTCGTATAGRTTACWGAACTTAGATTATTGAACGAGTTCTTGAACATTAATWAAAGARTTAACCTCACAAAACACTGTAAATATAGGGTRTTCATTAACTCCTGRTTTWCTGAACAAAACCCTTCGGTTCAGTGATTGAATCGGGCTTTATAAGATCTTTGAAAACGTTATTAAACGGTGAACTATTTGGTAATTCATTTACAAGGGAGTTTATCTGTGGTAATATAACTAAATATTCCCAAGATTAAAGGAGATTGAATGATGAAAAAACTATTATTGCTTATTGCTTCACTTTCTTTAGTGCTTGCAGCTTGTACTGAAGACAAAGAAGACAAAGAAGAGAAAAAAGTTACAACGACTGTAGGAACTAAATCTGAAGAAACTGCATCTGAAGAAAAAGCGAACCCTGCTGGAGATATGATGAAGTTTTACTTATCAATCTCTCAATCTATTAATGCTGTAGATGCAGATCTAAATGCTTTTGAAAATGTAGATGTAGAAGCACCTCCAGAAGCTGCTGAGCTTAAAAAAATGCGGGATGCTGCAAAAACAGCTGCTGCAAATACTGCGGTTAAAGTAGAAGAATTAGAAGTTCCTGCAGAATTAAAAGATCATCAAGAAACAATTGATTCAGCATTAAACAAAATGCAAGAAGCTTATACAATGAAAGCAGACGCATTAGCTGCAGAAGGTGACGTTGTATTAGATGAGGCAAATGCTAAATTTGAAGAGGCTGAAGCTGAATTAAATGAGGTACTTAAAGAAGTTGGCTTAGCAGAATCAAGCATTGCCAGCGAAGTAGCACAATAAGAAAAAATCGTCCGATTGAACGGACGATTTTTTTATTTAACATTATGTCAGTCGGTATATATACAAATGTGAAGCCAGCTGCCTTTAAAGGGCAGCTTTTCTTRTGGAGTAATGAAAWCGAATACTTCCCAATCCGGGTGYTATGTCTACTWGGAGTGCATGCAGCACACTCGTTCAGCGATAGAATAGATATGTTACAGATTGCATTTCTTCCTCAACTAACGAGGCAGGTTAGCTGAAGAAGGAATTTTCACATTTTTACTTGAATATATCTAGGAAAAGACTATAGATGGAGGGCTGTTTATGGCATTAGTTTCAATCTATACTGTTGGTAGGCTAAACCACCACTATGACCACCCTGCCTCTCGTGAATTTTTTCAAGTGGGAAATGAAGTATATCGTCAGGCAACTAAATCAGGACTTATAGAGGCGTTTTCACCTGAAGGAGTCCCTTTCCCTGAAGAAACCGTAAAGGGAAATGGTTCTCCTATTCTTACACTAACAGTATGGAGAAGCCTTCAATCATTATATCGCTTTACCTATTCAGGACAGCATAAGCAAGCATTACGAGATAGAAGCAGATGGATCGAGCCATATCCAGAGAAACACCTTTCTTATGTAGTTTGGTGGACAGAAAAGGTTCAGGATGTCTCATGGGAGGAGGCATTCAAGAGATACAACTATTATATTCAGCATGGTCCCACTCCTTTTGCATTTGACTTTAAGCATGCATTTGATGAAAAAGGGGAGACGTTCTTGTTGAAGTAGCAGGGGGGACCCTTTATTAATTGGGAAATTATCCATTGAAACTAATGGTGACGTTAAGGAGTAATACACCTTCCTGTGACATTTTTATCGCCATTTTTATTTATTCTAGAGGAAATTGTGAAGTATTACACTTCAACTATCGGGTGCGTTAGTTGAAGATCAATGAGCTGTATAGACGGCTCTTTTTTCTTGTTAAACTAACGCACTAGCTAGTTTAATAGTTAGAATAAAATCACCTATGATATTATTAGTTTTGAATTTATTAATAAGGGGGTTTTTAAATGACACCAGAACAAATTGTTAGAGAATTTTTTGAAGAGGTACGTTCAGGTAATAATCCTGATTACTCAAATCAATTAATGGCAGAACAAGTATTGGCACATCAAATTGTATCTGAAGTAGAACAAACAGTTTTGAGGACACCTAAAGATTATGCTGAACACGTAAGAGAAATGATTGAAGCATATGGTAATTTTTCTTTAGAAATTCAAGAATTTTTAGTACAAGGAAATAAAGTATATGTACGTTGGAAACAAGTAGGTAAACACGTAGGAGAAATCGATGGTTTTCCCCCAACGGGTCTGCCAGTAATTGAAATTGCAAGTGCTGTATATAAAATAGAAAATGAAAAAATTGCAGAGTATTGGATTCAGATTGATAGGTCAGGTATTCAAAAACAATTAGAAAGTAATAAAAATATTAAGTAGTTTATTTTCCGAACTATTTAAAAAATAAAAGTGCTACACAAGATTTTTCTTGTTAAACTAACGCAGCAGGTTAGCGTAAGAAGGATGTTAGGAAGATTTATAGAAACTTTTTTAAGATTAGTCTTGATAAGATGTTTGCGGTAACATTTACAGCATTAATCGTGTCATTCCTGTCGTTAAACCCAAAAAAATAACCCATCCTTGAGTTAGACGCAAAAGATGGGTTACTTCTCCATAAGTGAAGTTGTCAGCCATAGTAAGAAGAACCAGCTGCCTTAAGAGGGAGCTTTTTTTATGGAGTAATGAGGTGTTACTTCCTATTTCATACGACTTCTCATTTTGTAATCTCTCAACCAGAGTGGAAATCTCATCGTTAAACTAATTATTAAGACGATTAACACTAGAACCGCTGCAGACATGTCTGCAATATCTGCAGCATCTTCTACAATCGCGCTTGATTGAAGATACCAAAGATGGACAGGTAAGGTCCCACCTTGCGAAAGCAAGTTAAAGTCCCACATATTCCCCGATGTCCCCGTTCCACCAACAAGTAAAATAACAGCAGATTCACCGAAAGCACGGCAGGTGGCCAAGCTTAATCCAGTTAATATCCCACCCATGGCCACAGGAACGACTACATTGACAATCGACTTTGATTTGGTTGATCCTAACGCGTAGGATGCTTCTCTTAACTCGGCTGGAACAGCTTGAAGCGACACCTCTGTTACTCGTGTAATAACAGGTAAATTAAGCAACGATAAGGCAACACCAGCTCCTAAAATGGTTAAACCTATATTAAAGATATCTACAAATACAACATAGCCAAATAATCCAAATACAATCGAAGGTACGGTTGCTAAACTCTCAACACATGTTCGTATAAATTCAGTTAATCGATTATTTGGCGCGTACTCTGATAGATAAATCCCTGAACCAACACCAATTGGAATCGAAATGACCAATGAAATAAATAAGACGTAAAAGGAGTTAATCAGAAACGGCCCAACACCTCCTCCAGCTAAAATTTCATCTGGTAATCCAAAGAAAAAGTGAGGAGTCAGTTTTGGTAAACCCTTTGAAAGAATAAATAGAAGTAACGCAGCGATGAGAAAAAGAACGATCACTGTTAATATCCATAAGCTAATTGTCAGCATACGATCAACAAGGTATCTTGATTTTTTATTTTTTATCAGTTCGTTTGAAATACCACTTCTCATACTTATACCCCTTTTGGACGAAGTTTGYGGATTAGGACAATCATAAGTGACGAGATCATTAATAAAATGAAAGCCATCATGTACAAGGCATTACTCCATGTTGATCCAAATTCAACATCAATGATTTGGTTAACGATATTACTGGTAAGTACAGCGGTTGGTGTGACCAAATCAGTTGGTAGTTGTGCTGTATTCCCTATCACCATAACAACAGCCATCGTTTCACCAATGGCCCGAGCCATCCCTAGAATGATTGCAGTAAATATCCCCGATTTTGCTGCTGGCAAAACAATCCCAAACACTGTTTGAAATCTTGTGCTCCCCATAGCATAACTCGCTTCTCTTAGCTCCCGAGGAACAGCAGTGATCGCATCATCACTAATTCTTGAAATCGTAGGTAATACCATAATCGTCAAAACAATCGCTGCAGCTAACAAACCATCTCCTAACAGACTTCCAGTCACTTGTCTTAAAAACGGCAAAAGAATGGTTAAACCTAAGTAGCCATAGACAATAGACGGAATCCCCACGAGTAAATCCAAAACAGGCCGAATTATACGTTTTAGTGATTCTGGTG
The DNA here is from genome assembly GCF_056401835.1 of Paenisporosarcina sp. P4_D4. Classification (NCBI taxonomy): domain Bacteria; kingdom Bacillati; phylum Bacillota; class Bacilli; order Caryophanales; family Caryophanaceae; genus Paenisporosarcina; species Paenisporosarcina sp. P4_D4. The sequence continues at coordinate 16,242 of NZ_JBFUIO010000034.1, forward strand.
CGATTTCAACCGTGAATATTGCTAGTCCTATGGAAATCGGTGCAGCAAACAACAGGGTTAATGCGGTCAAAGAAAGTGTACCTATGATAAAGACGGCAGCACCATACTTTTCTTCATAAGGCTCCCAAGTCGTAGAAAAGAGAAATTCAGTCAGAGAAACATCATTAAAGACTAAAAATCCTGTCCGCCCGATAAAAAGAACAAGAGCGAAAAGAACAAGTCCCATGAAAAGTGCGCTAGTAAAACAGAAGACTTGAAATAATCGATTATTAAAGTAGTTAAGTTTCATTTTCTTCATTTGATTTTTTGCAAATGAAACATTTACAGTGGGTAGTGGATGTGCGATCTTTGCCATAAAAATCCTCCAAACTAATTTAAAGCCAGCTCTGATTAGAGCTGGCTTTCTATGTTTATGGTAAACATAGATTTAACTTAATTCATTGCACTAATAGGAATAAACTTTAGTTTCTTTAAAGAACCATTTTGGAATTTACTGCTTTGAATGAACTTAATAAATGCAGCTTCAGCACCTTTAGGAGTGCCTTTTGTCAATAAGTATCCATAACCCCAAATTTTATAGCTACCATTCACAACGTTTGTCGTAGTTGCAGATACACCGTTGAAGCTAAGAGCCTTAATATCACCTTTTACATAAGCTAAATCTGTATAACCGATAGCATTTGGATTTGCTCCGACATTTTTAACCATATCTCCATTACTGCTAACTTCTTTATAATTTTCACCTTTTGACATAAAATCATTTCCAGCTAAAGCCTTCATTTGATAGTTAACACGTGTACCAGAACCATGTTTACGATTTACTACAACGATTTCTGAATCGTCGCCACCAACTTGCTTCCAGTTTTTAATTTTCCCTGAAAAAATATCTTGAAGCTGTTTTGTTGATAAATTTTTTACCGGATTTGATTTGTGAGTGATTGTTGCAAATGGAATAACTGCAATTTTGTGAGCTTTTAAACTATCAAATGCGCTGAATCCAGGAACAGCTTTGGTTGCATCCCAGTCAGCTGCGCCTATTGTTGCTGAACCTTTCATAACAGATTGAGGACCAGCAATTGAAGAAGAACCTGATACCGAAATAGAAACTTTAGGATTAGCTTTTTTAAATTCTTTTGCAGCTTGTTGTGTTAAAGGTAATAAAGCAGAAGAACCTGCAACGACGATTTTCCCACTTGTTGCTGCCTGAGCTGTTGTTGTTATTCCACCAAAAGTTAAACCCACTGATGCGACAACCACTAGTGCCGCTGCTGTAAATCGTTTCAAGATATTCATTTGTTATTCGCTCCTTTATTTTTCGTTAATGCTTCAAATTGACCGTTTTTCCATACAACCACAATTTCGCCGTCTTCACCCGGTGTAGTCGCAACAAGTGACTTACCGTCAGGAGAAGTTGTGAATGATGTTAATTGAAGGTTAGTTTGAGCTAATTTTCTTAACCCTTTTGTATCTGTATTTACTTCGTAAAGTGTGCTCATGCTGTTTTCTTCAGCAACTAGAATCACTAGTTTTCCTTGTGGTGTTACCAGAGATGAAATAATGTCTTTGTTCTTAACAAGTACAGTCGTTTCATCCACTCCATATAAAATCTTTAACTCTGGAAGCTCTTCACTATCTGTCTTAGCACTTAAATACACGATGCCCGCATTTTTTAGGAACATAGAGAAAACTTTATTATCATTCGTCGTGGTCAATTGATCTGCTTTCACTTCTTTGCTCTCAAGGTCTATAGAGTAAATCTGAGGCTCAGTGCCAGTTAAATCGATAGAGTCCACATCTGTTTTGTCATCATCTGTATATTTTGTCGTTCCTTCTTTACCAACTACATACAGAACTTTTTTTCCATCAAAAGATAAATGTAAATCCGACTTGTATGTCAGCTTATCTTCAAAAACTTTTGTAACCTTACCATCAGTAATTGTCATATATGAAATTTTTTCGTTTTTATCTCCTTGAAGGAAGTAAACCTTTGTTCCATCAGATGACCAAACAAATTCAACTTTAAGTGAGTCATCTTCTGCATTTAAAACAGTATCCATTTTCGTTTCAAAGTCGACTAAATGCATAAATCCTGTTTCGTCCAAATAAACAGCTTTTTTGCCATTGGGTGAAACAATTAAATCTGTTGCATTAATTGTCCAGCTTGCTTTTTTAGTTTGGGTGTCTAATAGCACTGAACGATCATTATTAGTAACTAATAGTGTTTTTTCATTAATGAATTGTGGCGCAAACGTATCTCCACTTACTAAACCAGAAGTTGCAACAAATAAACTGCTATTTAACTTTTGAACATCACCTCCAAATGCAGTAACAATATCGTTCAGATCAGCGTAAACAATGCCTTTCACGTGGACAGGACTTGCTACTAACTTCATGGATGTTCCATTATTTTGTAATACCTTGCTTAATAATTTAAATTTCAAAGTTTTACCTTGCTTAGAAAGAGTGATTTCATTATTCTTTCCGATTGTTGGGGTTGCAGAAAATAATTTTGAAATATCTTGAACAGAATAAAGCTGTTTGCCGTTTACAGTGAACGTATTCACTTGTTTTCCGATACCGTCTACCATTAATTTGGAAGATCCAAGTTTAAAACTACCATTTACAGAGATTAATAGGTTTTTATCTGTTAATATATCTCCACCTAATGCTTTAACGAGGGGTGTTGCTTGGACAAATAATGTTTTTTGTTCTAGCTTTGCTGGAATCCCTAACTTACTTTTTTTACCATTCACTACATAAACATTGGAGTTTTGAGTTAACTGGATTGTTTTTTTGTTTTTCCCGATTCCTTTTGTAATCGTATATGTTTTTGTTTTTTGATTGTAAGTGATGGAAGCAGACATCATTTTAGCCAATTCTTGTACGGAGTGAAGCTTAATCTTGTTGATCTCAATAAATGAAACTGATTTTTCCATACCCTCAACTAAGACCATTTCTTTTTTTACAGTCATATTTTGTTGCACGACTGCAGCATGTGCTTCATTAATTGCTACGGGAGCAAATAAACTACCCGATAAAACAGCGGATACAATAAATAAACTAGTTACTTGGCGCTTCATTCTTTCTTCCTCCTCTTTTATAGTTCAAATAAAATAAATAAAAACCAGTAAATACCTCTCCTCCCAGTCTAATTACTCACTACTAAAGTCATTGTAGACTGGTTATATTAAGCTGGTGTGATTTTTTGTGTGAAAATTGTAAAAATATCATACGGATTTTATTAAGAATTACAGTAGCAATAGATTGTAAAAAGAATTGTTCCAAAATGCAAAATAAAAACGGAACAATCCTTGGGGAATTTTAATATGTGAAATGAGTTTCTTCTATGTAAATAGGCAGCATATCCAATACGACAGAGAGGGAGGGGGTAAGAATTTTGAGTCTTACATTGCAAAAAAAGCCCCTTCATCATGATGATGAAGGGGAGGAGGCTTGTTTATGATGCTTCTTCCAATTCGTTTGGATTAGCTGCATTCCAAATTGATTCTACCCATTGTGGGTTATCGATGAAAGGATTGCGGTTTCCTTGGATGCTGTAAATGACATTGTTGCGGTTTGCTTCGAATGCATCAACAGGATCCTGTTTGTGCCATTGTAGCAATATGGACAGTTTACCATGGTATGGTGCTGAACCATTGTTTAAATTGTTGTTCAGTTCTAAATCCACTTTATCTCCTTTTTCATAGCGTGTTGCCATGTAGAAGAGCATGCGAGCAACGTCGCCTTTGACGCTATCAGGTGGCTCGAATGAACTGCCTGTTTTTAAGCAACCATTACAGCCACTTACTGGACTTCCGCCGTTATCGAAGTCAAGGTTCCCTCGTGAGCTGTTAACTTGAACGTTGGTTGGTCGCAAGTGATGAATATCAGTACCTGGGCCGTTGCTTGTGCCGAAGTTGCCATGTGATTTTGCCCAAACGTGTTCCCGGTTCCAGTTGGTTGTGTTCCCTCCGTTATTGCTTTTCGGGCTTGATACTTTTGAGTAGAACAAAATGACGTTGTTCGGGTTGTTCGGATCCTCGTCTGTTTCGCGAAGAGCTGCCCAAACCGCGTCATATGATAGGACTTTCTGATTTTTTATGATATCGTGTAAAGCTGTTTTTAGCGTTTGACCTTGTTTACCTTCTGCATCTTTGTAATAATCACCAGCGGTAGGTGGGATTTCAGTATCTGATACAGTTACAGAGAAGCTTCCTGTTACTTCGAATTCGCCATCAGTTGCTGTAACTCCGACAATATACGAGCCTTCAGCTAGTGATAATGTCAATACGCCATCTGTAATTGTACCAAGTGTAGATGTGTAGGTTAACTCATCGTTATCCACATCTGTGAAATGTTCAGCTAGGTTTATGGTGATGGTTTGACCTGTTTTCACTGATTTGTTCGTGAATATATTTGCCAGGATTGGTGAATGGTTTGCATTCGGATCTGCAGGGTAGTCAATTACCTCGCCTTTTACGTTCGTATATGCGATTGTTTCAGGATTAGCACCGTTAATGAAAGTTAGGGCTTGAATGTTTTCAGCGCCACGGATTTCCTTGACGTTCGGTCCATCCACCACAACTTTGGAAGCAATATTACCTTTGAAATCAAAAATTGCTTCTGCAGCTACTGGATTAAGTGTCAGTTTGTTCGACGAGAATCCTTGTCCATGAAATTCACCATATGCTCCTATTACAAAGAGGCCATCTGTGATTTTCGAAGAACTGTCCATCGTAACGGAAATACTTGGGTCATCGATAGTGATTTTATTCGTTTGTATATTTGTGAAATTGAACGTTTTTTCTGGTGTAATCGGTGTTACCTCAATCGGTTCTTCAACGGTTGAAAATGCAATAGCTGAAGGGTTTTTCAAACCAGGCTTTGTAAAGTACGCTGTCAGGTCACCTGAAATGTCCACTTGTTTTCCGATAAGTGAAGGGTTTGAGTTTAATCCCCAATCACTTCGGAAACTAGAAGTTACAGCTACGAAAAGCATGTTATTTACATTTTTCTCGTCTGCACGATCTGCAATAGCGAAGTTGAAATCGTCAGGCAGATTAGTTTTGGAGACATTTGTGGCATTGTTAATATGTCCGATAATATAGCCGCGAACGGTTGCTTTGCCGCTGTTGTTGGCAATGGCATCTGACACTGTCTTAACTTCTTCGGCTTTTGCCACTTGTAATGTGTAAGGTATGACCATACTGAGTAATAAGATGAAAACCAGTCCAAGGAGACTAGTCTTTTTACGTTTTAAGTAAGTCATTAAGTACGCTCCAGTCTATTTAAATTTTTTCTGGGTGCTTAGAAAATGATGTCTCCATCCACTTGAATGCCATCAAGGCTAACATTGTTTAAATCTAGTCCGGAAAGGTCCATATTGCCTTCAACTTGAATGTTCAAGAATGACAAGTTAGTTGAAGAAGTTCCTTTGATCACCAGGTCGCCTGTAATTGTTGCATGTTGAAGTAATTGAGCGTTTTCCATGGTTACTATAACATCGCCAATAAATGTTTTTGGTGTCTCAGCAGATCCAGAAAATTCTTCCGGAGTAACTTCAAATGGTCCAGTCGGTTCAACAGGAGCTTTAGCATCGTCCAAAATACGTTCTTCAATTTGTGGATTTACAGTACCTAATTTTTGAACATAGTCTCGTAAATTTTCCCAATCTGATAAACCTAAATCTGTAACGCGACCTTGGTCGTAAGCATTTTTGAAAATTGTAAAGCCGTCTCCACCTTTTGCAGTGAATGYGTTCGTCGCAATTACATAATCAGATGTTAAATTGATATCCGAGAAAGAGCCATCTGTGTTTTTGACTTTCATCGAAGTAACACGATTTCCAGCTGCTAGGCGGCTGTCGTAAGTAAATTTCATACCAGAAATATGCAAGAATCCACCGTTTTCGCCTGGTGCTAGACTGACGCTTTGTTCAAGTGCCATTTTGATTTCCGCACCTGACAGTGTCATGGTAGCGAGCGTATTACCGAATGGAAGGGTAGTCAACACTTCGCCAACTGTGATTGGTCCTGCGTCTATTGGATTTCGAATTCCTCCGCCGTTTTGCATTGCAATCACAACTTTGGAGTTATATTCTTTCGCTTTATCAAGCATGCCGTCAGTGATTAGATTTCCAAGCTTTGTTTCATTTGCCCGGACACTCTCCATACTAGTAGATCCAAGGCGTGGGTTCGCTAGTTCTTCAAGTGCAGTAGCGCCTGTAGGTTCATTTTTAATTGTGGCAACTTCATCAGCGTAAGGTTGAAGCAATTCTTTTGCTTGTGCATCTTCCGCTTTGCCAGCAGTTGCGATCAATTGTCCATTGTGCGCAGTAATGATACCTGATTTATCAAAAGTCACATCCAGCGTGCCTAAGAAATCACCATATTGGTAGGCTTGTACGATGATTGTTAAGTCCTTTGCCACACCATTTTCGTCTACTGCCACTTCGACAGGAGCTTTTAATTGTGTATGACTATGGCCACCGACTATTACATCAATGCCATCTACATGCTTCGCTAATAATTGATCGTTATCGAAGGCAGGATTATCATCAAAACCTAAGTGGGTAATTGCCACGATTTTGTTTACGCCTTGGCTTTCCAGTTCTTCTACTGCTTCATTTGCAGAAGTGATGTAATTTTTGAATGTCACATCATTAGCACTTGAAATTTGAACTGTTTCTTCCGTTGTCAAACCAAAGAATCCAACGCGCTGACCATTAATATTCTTTATAATCGTGTTGTACATTTTACCGCCGACCGGGTCAATACCAGTCGAATCGTTGAACAAATCTTTTAAGTTTGCATCTGCCGAAAAGTCCACGTTACTTGAGACAATCGGGAATTCTGCGTCTTTAATAAAATTAGCCAGTGCTTGATGGCCATCAGGTGATGAGCCAAGATCGAATTCGTGATTTCCAAGAGTCATGAAATCATATTTGGCCAAATTCATAAAAGCAAGGTCCGCTTGTCCCTGGAACTTGTTGAAATATAATGTTCCAGAGAAGACATCCCCAGCATCAAGTAACAATGCATCAGGTTTTGCTGCGCGAACTTCTTTAATGGCAGTTAAGCGTTTTGCAGCATTGTCTAAACGAGCGTGCGTATCATTGGTGTGCATCAATGACAACGTAAAAGGACCTGGAATAACTACTGTTGCTGTGTTTACGATACGACCTTCAACTTGAGGATCGACATTGCCTAAGTTTTTAACGTAGTCACGAAGGTTCTCCCAATCAGCAGCGCCAAGGTCGGTTACGCGGCCTGCTTCATATGCATTCTTGAAAACTGTGTAGCCGTCTCCGCCTTTAGCCGTAAATGCGTTTGTCGCGATTACATAGTTGCTTGCTGGAACAATATCTGAGAATGAACCGTCTGTATTTTCAACTTTCATTGAAGTAACACGGCTACCGACTGCAAGTGTGCTGTCGTAAGTAAATTTCATACCAGAAATATGCAAGAATCCACCGCTTTCTTTCGGTGATTGGCTAACACTGTGCTCTAAAGCTGTTTTGATTTCAGTGCCAGAAAGGTTCATTGTTGCCAATGTGTTACCGAATGGCAAAGTTGTTAATACTTCACCGACTGTAATTGGACCAGAGTTGATAGGAGCGCGAATACCGCCACCATTTTGCATTGATATGACCACGTTTGGATTGAATTGTTTTGCTTTCCAAAGCATACCGTCTGCAATCAAGTTACCTAATTTAGTTTCGTTTGAACGAACACTTGGACCGGTATCACTTGATCGTGGGTTGTCTAAAGCTGAAACAGCTGTAGCTCCAGTTTCTTCGAGTTTAATTGTTGCGATTTGATCAGCATAAGGTTGCAGCAAAGCTTTCGCTTCAGCATCTTCAGTTTTTGAAGAGATCGTGATTAATCCACCTGTTTTACCTGTTACAATTCCGTTTTTGTCAAACGTTACATCCAGTGTTCCAAGGAATTCACTGTATTGGTAGGCTTGTACGATAATTGTCGGGCTCTTCGCTACACCATATTCATCCAAGTTTACTTGAACTGGTGCATCCAATTTTGTATGGCTGTGACCGCCTACGATTACGTCAATTCCATCAACATATTTCGCAAGAAGTAGATCATTGTCGAATGCAGGATTGTCATCATAGCCAAGGTGAGTGATTGCGATGATTTTGTTTACACCTTGACGTGTCAACTCATCTACAGCTGAGTTTGCAGATGTAATGTAATTCTTAAATTTCACATCTTTTGCACTTGAAATTTCAGCTGTTTCTTCTGTTGTTAAACCGAAGAATCCAATACGTTCTCCATTTACATTTTTAATAACTGTGTTATACATTTTGCCGCCTGTAGGATCAATTCCAACGCCGCTATTTTTTAAATCTTTTAAGTTAGCATCTGCTGAGAAATCAACGTTACTGCTGACAATTGGAAATTCAGCGTCTTTGATGAAATCAGCAAGCGCTTTGTGACCTTCTGGAGTAGAACCAAGATCGAACTCATGGTTACCTAATGTCATCATGTCGTATTTAGCTAAATTCATGAAATCTAAGTCTGCTTTTCCCTGGAACTTATTGAAATATAAAGTTCCCGAGAAAACATCCCCAGCATCAAGTAATAGAGCGTTTGGCTTCGCAGCGCGCACTTCTTTTATTGCCGTGATGCGTTTTGCCACATTATCCAAATTTGCATGTGTATCGTTTGTATGCATTAGTGATAGTGTGAAAGGATTTGGATTACCGGGTGTTATTGGTGGTGTAACCACTACTGGTGCCGCAACAGTAACTGTTAACACTAAGTTAGTTGCTTTGTTTCCAGCTTTATCTTCCGCACTATATGTTATCGTGTACGTACCTGAGTTAGCTGTGTTAATCGTGCTGATTTCAGCACCTTCACTGTTACGAATTGTTGTTTTAACGGGAACGCTAGCATCTTTGTTATCAGTAGCTGTAACAACTGGAACAGCAAATTGGCCATTGTGTGCAACATTTATAGATGTAGCTCCTGTGTAAGTGAAAGTAGGTGCTACTTTGTCAGTTGTTTGGTTCATGTCTTTACCACGATATAGGAACATAGCCATTTCGCCACGAGTCACCGCTAAGTTTGAACCAAATGTAGTGTCTGTTTTCCCTTCAGTCAAACCAGCTTTTAATAGTGCGTTTACATATGAATCCCAGCGATTATTTACATCTGTAAATGTGTTGTTAACCCCCGTGCCATCTAACTTGTATGCAATTGCTAAAACTTTAGCCATTTCGCCACGAGTGATTTTAGCATCTGGATCGAAAGATGTTTTCGTTTTTCCATTAATTATTCCAGCTGCAAATAGAGCGTTAACTGAACCTTCAACTCGTACATTTAAATCTGTGAAAGTAGATTTTGGTGCGGTGGCCACATTAAGACCGATTGCTTTAGCAATCATGATTGCCGCATCTCCACGTTTTAATGAATCGTTTGTTCCAAATGTTGATTCGCTATACCCTTGTGAGATATTTTCAGTTGTTACGTAATTGACTGCTGCTTTAAGTGTACTTGGTACGTCACTGTATGCTGCAGAAGCGGCAATCGGTAGTGTAGATGCGACTAAAGCTGCTGTGGCTGCTGTAGCAACGAACTTTTGATACCTTTTAACATGAATAGACATTCGTCAATCCCCCGTTTAGTTATTTTTGTTTAGAAATATATGAATATTCCATCACGTTATCATTTTAACACTACTATTATCATAATAGCTAACTATAAATACACGACTATTAACCTATTAAAAGGGTAATTCATTCGAAAGTTTACAAAATTTACTTCTTAACAATGTTGAAACAACTAAGTTTCAAGAGCAATTAAGACTACTTTTTTAAATTTGAGTAAATATGTAATTTTTTCGTAAAGCTAATAGAATATAGGTTTTCTCTATGAATAAGTTAAAAAATCAGAAAATTTCGCATTGAATGTTTGAAATTATCTATTAAACTGTAGAAGGAAAAATTTATTTTAAGGGAAGTTCGTGAATGACAGACTCTATCACAGAATTTAGTATTAACAGAGATGAATTTATATGGAAAATGGAAAGAGGACTATTCTTTCAAAATGATGCCTCTGCTTGGATATCGAAAAGAGCAATACAATATTGAAGGACTTTGGATTTCGCATGGGAGTAATAGCAAGTAAGTACTTTTTTGAACGGATGGATCTTGAAAATATTTTAATTCAATTCAGTGATATTTATCGCAATGCCGGTTGGGGAAATGTGAAAATCACTAAGTTTTCCAAAGAAGATAGTAGGGTGATTATTGAACTTCACAATAGCTGGGAACATAGGGTTTTCAAATCAATTAATAAAGATCAAGAATGTATTATAATGCCGAGTTATTGGACAGGTTCATGAGTAAATTGTTGAAAGAAAATATGAGCTATTCATTGACAAAAAAAAATCAAAATTGCATGGATTATTGTGAAATTAAACCGTTTGTAAAAGAATAGTACTTTCGATGTAATCTAACTCTTCATACATAAATATTTAAATTTCATGTTATAAGTTTGATTATTAGGGAAAAATCAACTATGACGGAAATTTTATAATGGAGAGGTGAAAAAAAGTGAAAGACAATGAAAAACAATCTGCAAAAGAATTTGCAAATCAATCAGCTACTGAACAAACACAAAAAGAAGACCAGCTAAGTAAAGAAGAAAAAGAAAAACTTCAAGTGAAAGATGGTCAGAATAACCATCACTTGGATGAGCGTGGAGGGTACTAATCAAAAAACCGTGATCCCATAAGGATCACGGTTTTTGTTTATTCATTTGGTAGTCTTTTTGCATTTTCTTGTTTCGCTGGTGAGTCATTGTTATCTTCAGGAAGTGATTCTTTTGATTTTAGTGCAGCTTTATGCTGAGATTTTGGGAAAGCTTGTTTTGCTTCTTTCTTAGTGTCCTTGCTTAGTACACTTTCTCTATAATATAGAAAACTGGTCATGGCGCCTTCTTCCAC
>NZ_JBFUIO010000035.1:0-27162 GCF_056401835.1 Paenisporosarcina sp. P4_D4
TGTGTATTCTTGAGCTTCTGCACCAAGTTGCTCAAGTTGGTCTTGTGGAGCTTCCGGTTTTAATAATGTATGATCGATCATTGACGCAATATTTGTAGTCAAAATGATTTCACCCTTTCGGAAGTTGTCCGTACCTCTTGATTTTACCATGTTAGTCGTTACTTTTCACTACAAATCACTTAAAGTTGACACCAGTGCGCTTTTTTCACTTCAAAGCAAATCGTCAGTCGAATATTGACTATTAGCGGTTTTGGGTCTTCTATTCGCGCAACCCAGTCGGGAATACTAAAATTCCCAGCTACATTAAAATATCCAGTACACCGAAATGTACTGGATTGTTTTGCGTACCAAGTCATACAACTGTTCGATAAATCACGCTAATCCTCGGATTTAGTATCGCCAAGACTTGAACATCTCATTCAAATTCGTAGGAAATTGCAGACAGTACATATAAAGGAGCTGTTTCCGCTCTAAGAATACGTGGTCCTAAGGAAATCGATTGAAATCCTCGATCCATAAGTGCGTGTATTTCTGTTCGGGACAAACCGCCTTCAGGTCCAAACACAACACAAATGGATTGTTGCTCATTTGTTTTTGATAAAATTTCAGCAAAGCGTGTTCGTTTTTCCAACTTGGCATCTTCTTCATCAGCAACAAAACAAACATCATACTTCTCGGTCATCTGCAGTAGCTGCTTGAAAGTCACAATATCTTGGATAGCGGGAACCACATTACGATGAGATTGTTCTGCAGCTTCTTTGGCGATTTTTTGCAAACGTTGCTGTTTTTTACTGCCTTTTTGGGCATCCCATTTTACAACGGAACGTTCAGCCTCAAAGAGAATAAGTTCATGCATGCCAAGTTCTGTTGCTTTTTGAGTGATCAAATCCAATTTCTCACCTTTAGGCAATCCGCAACAAATCGTTACTTTTTTCGGCAGTTCGTTTGAGCGTAACGATTCAGATGATTTTTTCACGCGGACATCCTGACCTTCAAAACCATCAATTGTTGCTTCATAAGCATGGCCATCCGAAACGACAATAATAGATTGACCTTCTTGCATACGCATTACTTTTTGAATATGTTTGGCATCATCGCCTGAAATAATCGCAATTCCATCTTCGAATTGTTGAGGGATAAAGTATCTTTGCATTTTTGCTTTATTCCTTCACTGGTTTTTTCGAAATGATTGTAACCCAATCTTCCATCATCATTACTTCTTCAATCTCAAATCCAGCAGCTTCAAGTGATTGTTTAACATCGTCTTTTTTAGCCCCAATGATTCCTGAAGTAATGTACATGCCGCCTTCTTTCACGACTTTGAATGCATCTTGTGTAAAGGACATAATAATTTCAGCTAAAATATTCGCAACCACAACGTCAGATGGTTCTTTGACCGTATCCAGTAAGTTACCATGAACTACATCTGTCGTGTTTTGAACTTTGTTCAGCTTGACATTAATTTTCGCAGAACGCACTGCTACTTCATCCAAATCAAGTGCATGAACATGTTTTGCTCCGAGTAATGCCGCCCCGATTGCCAGGACACCCGAACCGGTGCCGATGTCTGTTACATAATCACCAGGTTTAACGGTTTTCTCAAGTGCTTGCAGACACATTACTGTTGTAGGATGTGTTCCCGTACCGAACGCCATTCCCGGATCCAGTTCGATAATCAATTCATCTGTCGCAACTGGTTCGTATGTTTCCCACGTAGGGACAATTGTAAAGCGTTCCGAAATTTTCACTGGGTGATAGTATTTTTTCCATGCTGTCGCCCATTCTTCTTCATTGACTTCACTTATTTTCACGATGTTGTCGCCGATGTTGATATCATAATTAATCAGGTTATTGATCGCGAGCTTCACTTCTTCGACTGTTTCCCCTAAAAAACTTGTAACAGGTAAATACGCTTTCAGAATAACTCCTTCTGTCGGGAAATCATTTGGATTCAATGCATAAATTTCACCGAATCTGTCTTCACGTTCACGTGCGAACTCCTCGGAATCCTCAATGACTACACCACTTGCCCCTGCTTCGTGCAAAATATTCGAAACTGCTTCTACCGCTTCATGCGTCGTATGAATGGATAGCTCTGACCACTTCACCTGCGTCAACTCCTTAGTCACCTTTTATCGTGCGCTTGATTTTATCAAATAATGAACTGCCTTGTTCTTCCGGGATATCGCCACTAATTTCAGCAAAATCTCTAAGCAGTTGTTTTTGTTTCTCGGTCAGTTTAGATGGCGTCATTACTTTCACTACTACGTGTTGATCACCAATTCCATAACCATGTACATTCTTCACGCCTTTACCTTTAAGGCGGAAAGTCGTACCAGATTGCGTGCCGGCTGGAATTTTCAGTTTCACTTTGCCGTTTACAGTAGGCACTTCAATTTCATCGCCTAAAGATGCTTGAGGGAACGTTAATTTCAATTCGAAATAAATGTCATCCCCGTCACGTTCAAATCGATCATGAGATCTAACGCGGAAGACTACATATAAATCACCAGCTGGGCCGCCATTTTTACCTGGCTCGCCTTGTCCGGAAACACGTAGTTGTTGACCATCATCAACACCCGCAGGAATCGTCACTTTAATTTTCTTGCGTTTTTTCATTGTGCCTTGTCCATGACATGTTGCACATTTATCTTTGATTAACTTGCCTGTACCTTGACAGTGATGACATGCACGGCGATTTACCATACGTCCAAAAGGCGTATCCTGCGTCACATTTAACTGGCCCGTACCTTGACAGTGATGACAAGTTTCAGGTGCTGTACCTGGTTTCGCACCATTTCCGTGGCAAGTATCACATGTTTCTTCTTTTGGAATTTCAATTTCAGTCTCTTTACCGAAAACAGCTTCTTCAAAATCGATCGTCATTGAATACTGTAAATCATCACCTTTACGCGGTGCATTTGGGTCACGACGACGTGATCCTCCACCACCAAAGAATGAACTGAAGATATCATCGAATCCGAATCCGTCTGCTCCTCCACCGAATCCACCAAAACCTTGATTCGGTCCAGCATGCCCGAACTGGTCATATTGAGCTTTTTTCTGGTCATCGCTCAACACTTCGTATGCTTCTGTTATTTCTTTGAATTTATCGACAGCATCCGCAGCTTTGTTGATATCGGGATGGAATTGTTTCGACAATTTTCTATATGCTTTTTTTATCTCTTCTTTTGAAGCACTTTTTGTTAATCCAAGTACCTCATAGTAATCTCGTTTATTCATTTGTCACACTCCTGATCAAACTTTCACATAGCATCTATTGTAACACGCGAATATCCGCAATGCCAAAGACATTGAAAAAGCCAAAGTCGGTATTCCAGACTTTGACTTTTTCGGTTGTCTATCTTGTCTTACTTGTTGTTATCGTCGTTTACTTCTTCGAATTCAGCGTCTACGACACCGTCATCTTTTTTAGTGCTTTCTGCACCTTCTGCTCCTTGAGCTTCAGCTGCAGCTTGTTCGTACAGTTTCATCGTCAATGCTTGCACGATTTCATTCAGCTTGTCTTTTTTCGTGCGGATATCTTCCAAGTTACCAGCTTCTAGAGCAGCTTTTAACTCGTCCTTCGCGTCTTCAGCTTGTTTCTTTTCTTCTTCAGAAACTTTGCCTTCAAGATCTTTTAATGTTTTTTCGGTCATGAAGACCATTTGATCCGCTTCATTTTTCAATTCAGCTTCTTCTTTACGCGCTTTATCCGCTTCAGCATTTGCTTCCGCTTCTTTCACCATACGATCGATTTCTTCGTCAGTTAAAGCCGTATTTGATTGGATTGTAATGTTTTGTTCTTTTTGAGTTCCTAAATCTTTTGCTTTAACTGTTACGATACCATTTTTATCAATATCGAAAGTTACTTCGATTTGAGGTACGCCACGTGGTGCTGGTGGAATGTCAGCCAATTGGAAACGACCTAACGTTTTGTTGTCAGTAGCCATTGGACGCTCACCTTGTAAAACGTGAATATCTACAGCTGGTTGATTATCAGCAGCTGTTGAGAAAGTTTGTGATTTTGATGTTGGAATCGTCGTGTTGCGCTCGATTAATTTCGTGAACACGCTACCCATTGTTTCAATACCAAGAGATAGTGGAGTTACGTCAAGAAGTACTACGTCTTTAACGTCTCCTGTTAATACGCCACCTTGCACGGCTGCACCCATTGCTACTACTTCATCCGGGTTAACACCACGATGTGGTTCTTTGCCTGTTTCTTTCTTAATTGCTTCTTGTACCGCTGGGATACGCGTAGATCCACCAACTAAAATAACTTTGTCGATTTGTGAAGGTGAAAGGTCAGCATCTTTTAATGCTTGACGCGTTGGCACCATTGTACGTTCTACTAATGAAGCTGTTAATTCATCAAATTTCGTGCGGCTTAAAGTCATTTCCAAATGTAATGGACCTGCTTCGCCTGCAGTGATGAATGGTAATGAAACTTGAGTAGATGTTACTCCAGAAAGATCTTTTTTCGCTTTTTCAGCTGCATCTTTCAAACGTTGAGTAGCCATTTTGTCTTTAGATAAATCGATACCGTTTTCTTTTTTGAACTCAGCAACGAAATAATCCATTAACAATTGGTCGAAATCATCCCCACCAAGACGGTTGTCACCGGCAGTTGAACGCACTTCGAATACGCCATCGCCAAGTTCAAGGATTGATACGTCAAACGTACCGCCACCAAGGTCATATACTAAAATCGTTTGGTCTTGATCCATTTTGTCTAAACCGTATGCAAGAGCAGCTGCAGTTGGTTCGTTAATAATACGTTCTACTTCTAGACCAGCGATACGACCAGCATCTTTAGTTGCTTGACGCTCAGCATCGTTGAAATAAGCAGGAACTGTAATTACTGCTTTTGTTACTTTTTCACCCAAGTAATCTTCTGCGTACCCTTTAAGGTATTGAAGAATCATAGCTGAAACTTCTTGTGGAGTGTACTCTTTGTCTTCAACTTCTACTTTATGATCAGTACCCATATGGCGTTTAACTGATTGAATTGTGTTCGGGTTCGTGATTGATTGACGTTTCGCTACTTCCCCAACTTGGCGTTCGCCGTTTTTGAATGCGACAACAGATGGTGTTGTGCGGTTACCTTCTGGATTTGGGATAACTTTTGGTTCTCCACCTTCAAGAACTGATACACATGAATTTGTTGTTCCTAAGTCAATACCGATAATTTTGCTCATTCTATAATTCCTCCTAGAAGTATGAAAGTTAAGTTATTCGTTTACTTTTACCATTGTTGGTCGAAGCACACGGTCTTTGTACTTGTATCCTTTTTGCAACTCTTGTAACACGATACCTGATGCTTTTGAGTCGTCCGATTCGGTCATAACTGCTTGATGTAAATTCGGGTCAAACTCAACACCTTCGGCTTCGATTACTTGTAAACCTTCTTTTTCGGTTGCTTCAACCAATGTCTTGTAGACCATCTCTAAGCCTTTACGCAAAGATTGTGATTCTTCCGAAGCCGACTCTACTTGCATGGCACGCTCGAAATTATCAAGCACTGGTAATAAGTTTGAAAGCAAGTTCTGTGCCTTATATTTATCCGCAGCTTCACGGTCCAAATGCGCTCGACGCTTAAAATTTTCATAGTCTGCACGCAGACGCAAATGACGGTTTGTTTCTTCGTCTAATTGTTTTTGTAGCAATTCGAGCTCAGATGGCTCTTCATTGTTTGTTTCTTGACCTGTCAGCTGTTCTTCAGTACCCGTAGGTTGTTCAGAAACTTCCACAGATTCTTTTTCTTCCGTGTTTGAGACAACTTCTTTTTCTTCAGATTGCGACACGTTTAGTTCCTCCTTCTTTATCGTGAACCACGCAAAATGCGAGTAAGTTCACGAGACAGATCGCCACTCATGACATCCAGTAAAGTGACAACTCGTCGATAATCCATTCTAGTTGGGCCAATAATAGCTATGGAGCCCATTTGTTCTTCCCCAATGGTATAGGATGCTGTAATGACACTACATTCTTCCATTTCCAAAAGGTTATTCTCAGAACCGATGCGAATGTGAATACCCGCTTGGTTCGGTGAAAACAAAGTTGAAATTTGATTAGCTTGATCCATCATCGTAATTAAGCCGCGAGCCTTCTGGAGGTCACTGAACTCTGGATGATGAAGCAGTTTGGATTTGCCGCCATAGAATACTTTTTCTTCATGTGGGCTCGAGATAGCTGCGCCAAATGAAGCCATGAGTTCACCGTAACGACCAATATGCTGTTTTAACAAAGCGGCCGCTTCTTTTTCAAGCACACGTTGAAGTTCATGCAAGTGAACACCGGTCAGCTGTTCATTTAAGATGTTTACCATCTTTTCAATATCAGATGCTGTCAGACCTTGCGGCAATTGGAACAATCGATTTTCAACATGACCAGAATCCGTTATGATGATTGCGACTGCCGAATCATTGGTTAAAGGAACAATCGAAAATCTTTTAACTCGGTGTTTACGCACATCAGGTCCGAGCAAAATCGATGTATAACTCGTTAATTCGGACAATATCATGGCCGTTTTTTGAATTACTTGTTCCGTCTCAGTAATTCTTTCCTGGAAGACAGATTGAATTTGCTGCATGTCATCTGATGAAGCAAGTTGAGGCGTAAGTAAATGGTCAACATAAAATCGATATCCTTTTTCAGAAGGAATGCGACCTGACGACGTATGCGTTTTTTCCAAATAACCTAAATCTTCTAAATCAGCCATATCATTTCGAATCGTCGCAGGACTGAACGGCACTTCCTCTTTTTTGGAAAGCTGCCTTGATCCCACTGGTTGAGCGGTCTCAATGAAGTCATCAACTGTTACTTGCAATATGAGCAATTGTCGGTTCGTTAACATTATTATCACCTCTGTTAGCACTCATCTCTTGCGAGTGCTAATACTCATACATAAATTATCAAATCCGTTGACTAAAGTCAACGGATACGATTATTTATTCCATTAAAAAAGATTGGAAAATTTCATTTCCGATAAATCTTCCTTTTCGAGTTAAAGCGACGCTATCTTCGTTGCTAATCATGGAGCCACTTGCAACATGCTTGGATAGTACTTGTCCATACATTTCTTCCAATGATTTGCCGAACTTTTCTTCAAAGCTGTTTTTATTGATTCCTGCAACTTTTCGTAAGCCCAAAAACATTTCTTCTTCCATTCTTTCAACAGCTGTCACTTCATGAATGGAATTCACCGGAAACTCTCTACTTACTAGTGCGTCCATATATTTTTTAATCGGACCAATATTTGCATAGCGATTTCCTAAGGCGTATCCATGTGCCCCAGCACCAAATCCTGCGTATTCTACATTGTCCCAATACAGATTGTTATGTTTCGAATGGAAACCTGGCTTTGCAAAATTACTGATTTCGTATTGGTGAATGCCTCTTGATTTCATTTCAGTCATTAACACGTCATACATATCCGCTTCCAAGTCTTCGCCCGGCAAAATCAATTTGCCTTTTGTCATCAAATTATAAAAAACCGTCTTTGGTTCGACGATTAATGAATATGCGGAGTAGTGCGGTAAATCCAGTTCAAGCGCTTTGTCCAGTGTATATTTCCACTGGTCCATTGTTTGCCCCGGAAGGCCGTACATCAAATCAATGCTGATATTGGTGAATCCGATATCTTTAGCCATTTGAATGGTTTTGTATACATGTTCGTTTGAATGAGTGCGACCTAAGCGACTTAGTATATCCGCATCGAAACTTTGTACACCTAAGCTCAAACGGTTAATCCCATTGTTTTTCATGACAACTAATTTGTCGTGTGTCAGTTCATCTGGATTTGCTTCAGATGTAAATTCCTGCACATGTTGCATCGGAATATGTTGTTTGATGAGTTCGAACAATCTTTCCAATTGATCCGCACTCAGCGCTGTAGGTGTTCCTCCACCCAGAAAAATCGTATCCATATGTAAATGATCTTTGTACTTTTCAACAAACATCTTCATTTCCATGCCGAGTGTTTCGATATACTCGTCTACCGGTTGATTCTTAAAGAACACTTTGTTGAAATCACAGTAGTGACAAATTTGATGACAAAAAGGAATATGAATATAAGCTCCTTTAATCATGGCATTTCCTTCTTTCTTATAGAAAAAGGAGGCCAACTAGTAGCCTCCATTAACAAACCTATTTGATCAATCTTCGTCCATCTTCAATACGGCCATGAACGCTTCTTGTGGTACTTCAACTGAACCTACTTGTTTCATACGCTTCTTACCTTCTTTTTGTTTATCAAGAAGTTTACGTTTACGTGAAATATCTCCACCATAACATTTTGCAAGAACGTTTTTACGGATTGCACTGATTGTCGAACGAGCGACAATTTTTTGTCCAATTGCTGCTTGTATCGGCACCTCAAATTGTTGTCTTGGAATCAATTTCTTTAATTTCTCAACAATAATTTTTCCGCGTTCGTAAGCAAAGTCATTATGAACGATAAAGCTTAATGCATCCACTTGTTCAGCATTCAACAGGATATCCATCTTCACAAGTTTCGAAGGTTTGTATCCGATCAATTCATAGTCAAATGACGCATAGCCTTTCGTTCCTGATTTCAATTGGTCAAAGAAATCGTACACGACTTCAGAAAGTGGTACTTCATAAATAATGCTTACACGCGTTTTGTCGATGTAATCCATCGTCATGAAATTACCACGTTTCTTTTGACAAAGTTCCATCACCACACCTACGAAATCATTCGGTACCATGATGGTAGCTTTAACATATGGCTCTTCGATGCGGTCGATTTTTTGTGGGTCTGGCATCATCGATGGGTTGTCCACTTTTTTAATCTGACCATCTGTCATATGAACATCGTAAATTACACTTGGAGCAGTCGTAATTAAATCAATGTTGAATTCGCGTTCCAAACGTTCTTGAATGATTTCCATATGAAGAAGTCCAAGGAATCCACAACGATATCCAAAACCAAGTGCCTGAGAAGACTCTGGCTCAAATTGTAATGCAGCGTCATTCAGCTCAAGCTTTTCTAGAGCATCACGTAAGTCATTGTATTTAGACGTGTCAATTGGGTACAAACCACAATACACCATCGGGTTCAATCGACGGTAACCAGGTAAGGATTCAGTTGCAGGATTTGCAACATGTGTGATTGTATCCCCTACACGTGTATCTCCAACATTTTTGATTGCTGCAGTTAAGAAACCTACGTCTCCTACAGTCAATTCGTCACGAAGTGTTGCCTTCGGCGTAAACACACCCGCTTCAATCACTTCAAATTCTTTTCCGGTTGCCATCATGCGGATCTTGTCCCCAGGGCGGACCGTCCCCTCCATGACACGTATGTACGCTACTACTCCGCGGTACGGGTCATAAAGAGAATCAAAGATAAGCGCTTTTAAAGGCGCTTCGGGATCACCAGTAGGTGCAGGCACTTTAGCAACGATTTGTTCTAAGATGTCTTCAATACCAATTCCAGCTTTTGCGGAAGCAAGTACAGCTTCAGAAGCATCAAGACCAATGACTTCTTCAATTTCTCCGCGAACGCGTTCTGGATCAGCTGCC
This sequence comes from Paenisporosarcina sp. P4_D4, assembly GCF_056401835.1. Classification (NCBI taxonomy): domain Bacteria; kingdom Bacillati; phylum Bacillota; class Bacilli; order Caryophanales; family Caryophanaceae; genus Paenisporosarcina; species Paenisporosarcina sp. P4_D4. Next base: position 9,550 of record NZ_JBFUIO010000035.1, read on the forward strand.
GGTAAATCAATTTTATTGATGACCGGTAAAATTTCAAGTTCATTATCTAACGCTAAATAAACGTTAGCCAATGTTTGTGCTTCGATTCCTTGTGCTGCATCTACAACAAGAATAGCCCCTTCGCAGGCAGCTAAACTTCTGGATACTTCATATGTGAAATCGACGTGTCCTGGTGTGTCGATTAAATGGAACGTGTAATCTTCGCCGTCTTTAGCGCGATAGTTCAGTTGTACAGCATTCAATTTAATCGTAATTCCACGTTCACGCTCTAAATCCATTGAATCGAGAAGTTGAGCTTTCATTTCTCTTGAAGTCAATGCTTTGGTTTGCTCTAAAATTCGATCGGCTAATGTTGATTTACCGTGATCGATATGGGCGATAATTGAAAAGTTTCGGATATTCTGTTGGCGTTTGTTACGTTCTTCTCGATTCATGCAATGTCCACTCCTAATTAAACTATCTAGAATTATAGCAGTGAACATGTCTTTCATCAATGTTAGGTTTCAGGCGTCTCCTCAAAGAAGTTGGAAATTGCCTTTGTCAGGATGGCAATGGTCCGATTGATTTCTTCTTCCGTGTTCTCGATTCCACCCAGTTCAACTAGAAGAGAGTGGCTTGATAGGTCTTGGTTATATATCCCATTTCCGGTATCCCGGGTTTTAGCTAACACCCCTTTTGAGATGTCGGGAACCATGGCATTTACCTCATCGGAAATTGCTTTGGCAAAGGCTTCATTCAATTTATAGTTTGCATGTTCGGCCCCTACAACAAAAGACATTCTCGCATATGACGTGCCATTGGACTGCATTGTTGTCTTTTCGCGTTTGATGGAATCACGGTGAATATCCAGAACAACATCATAGTGATTTTTTGCTAACTGCTTTTGCAGATATGGTCGGATTTTCCCATATGCACCGCTAATCTGCATATTATTCATATTGGCAAACTGCAGCACGTCGACTGAATCCCCATTTAAACTAAAATGCTGGACAACAAGGTTACTTACGTTAGATATGTTGGCAGTAGGATGATAATTAACTGCTTTCAGGCCTAGTTTTTTTTCGACAATCGGTTGGTACGATTCCTGAATATGTGTGAAATACAGCAAGACATTAATTGGGTGATCTGTGGTGTTCACTGTGATTTCTTTTGTGGAATCATTTGTGATTTCTTTCGTATTTGCTGCATATGCAACCGGTCGAGTTTCAACTTTTTCTGAGGCCGTTGTTCCAAATGCCAGCATGGGGAGCTTAATCATTAATATTGGCATTAAAAATAAAAAAAGATAGAAACTCATGACTTTCTGCAATGTTTTGCGCATTGTACACCCCTCCTCCTACAACTTACGTAGGATTAGGGTTGGTTAGAACTAAAAACATCCTCTTGTAGCCATTTCGTTACACTCGCTTGAATCATTTCTGCGTGCCTTACAACCCACGTATCTGTTTCTTTTGGCGTAACAAATAATTGTTGGTGATGAGGGGGCAAAACTTCCTGCAATAGTCCTCGGATTTCATCGCTTGACCACCCTGCCCATTCACCGAAAATCGGCTTGATGGCTTCAACATTTACGGGTTCATCTGAGCTTCTAAGCCATGATCCTACTGATAGGGCTGAAGATGGTTTCGTCGTCTCCCCGATTTGGGATGAAATCACTTTGAATACTGTTTCAATCGCATCCACAACTAGCACTGGTGCATCCACAACCATTGGCACACCGATAGCAGTTACAGGAACTCCTAATGATTCAAACGAAATTTCACTTCGCGCATTTCCTACACCCGAACCTGGGTGGATACCGGTATTTGTCAGCTGGATGGTTTTACATAGGCGATCTTGATTACGTGCTGCTAATGCATCAATAATCAAAATCAAATCTGGTTTGACATGCTCAGAGATCGCTTTAACAAACTCACCTGTTTCCAAACCGGTTTGACCTGTTACACCCGGTGCATAAAATAAAACTTGTCCTGTTTCAAATGGAAAATGGAACATTGCTTCATGAAAACGGTCGATTGCCAAAGGACCGATTGCATCCGGTGTAATCGTCCGATTTCCTAATCCGATTACTAGTACTTTAGATTGTGCCGTTAAATTAATTTGCTTATGAATATCATCCAATGATTGAATAAATTGTTGCTCTAGTTCCTTGAATCCTTCGTCATCTTCAGCAGTTAAAGTTGGAACGGATAAAGTAATATATGTTCCAGCTTTTTTACCTATTGACTCTGCCCCATTTGCATCCGTTTCAATATGGGTTATATGAACACGACCTTTACGCTCTTCATTCATTTGAATCCCAGGCGTTTCATATAATGTATCTTTCTCTTTTTCCGTTCGATGCTGAACCACTTCGGTTGCTTCATCGATTAAATCAGTCCGCATTAGATTACGTATATTCATCCATATCACCTCAAGAAAAAGTTTGCCCAAGGTGTCAAGTAAATATTCTTTGCGTGAATCTATTGCAATTTAACTTTTGGTTTGCTAAAATAATGCTTGTTGTATTGATAATACTGATCTAATACTTAAAGCAAACAGCGCATAATAAACGCGCATTAACGCTTAAACTCGAGAATCTCTTGATCTCGGACCTTTTATAGGAGGTGAAAGATATGCCAAACATCAAATCTGCAATCAAACGTGTAAAAACGAATGCTTCTGCTAACGCACAAAACTCTCACACGAAGTCTACAATGCGTACAGCAGTTAAGAAAGCTGAAAATGCTTCTCTTAACAACGAAGAAAACGCAAAAGAACTTTTACAATCTGCTATCAAGCAAGTAGATAAAGCAGCTTCTAAAGGATTAATTCATAAAAACACTGCGGCTCGTAAAAAAGCTCAATTAATGAAAAAAGCGTAATGATATGAAAGACCGGATTCGATTGACGAATCCGGTCTTTTTTTGTCTTAAGCCCATTATTAGTTAACTATTCTTATGATTTATAAAAAAAGTGGGAATCACGCCCCCTTTCCAAGGACGAACTGGCAAGCCTCCTCATGCCAACAGGATGTTGGTCACAAAGGTGTTGCCATACGAGGTGGTGTTCTTAGCCTTCGTTCCTTTGTCCTCACTGAGGGTCTTGACAGCCCGTTTTTCCGCAGGAGTGTCGCAGGTTCCTTTACTATCAAGAGACTTGTTAGTTTCAGAAGTCAAAACGACAATATTCTCAGACTTGAAATTCTCTCCATCCTTTTCCCATAAAAAATGGACTTGATTCGCTTTAATCACGATTCAAGTCCATTGTCTTATAACCGATTCATTAAAAATAATTCCAGAATCCGTTCACGTCGGCCGCTACTTGTTTTTAATTGGTAATCAGCACCAGCGAGACGGTGTAACACTTCGAGCAAACGTTCTTCTCCTACTTGCTGTCTGCTTTCTACAATTAATTTGACGCGATACGGATTGACTTTTAATTGTTTCGCTATTGCCTGTGCATGATAGCCTTTCTTTTGCAGGTACCGAACATTCGACATCAAGCGAATTTGGGAAGCCAGCAATGCGGTCAGCATGATCGGTTCTTCTTTTTGCCTTAATAAGTCATGGTATACCGTCAATGCGGTGGTCGTATCACCTCGCAAGTATGCATTCAGTAACTGGAACGCATCCTGTTCTAATGTGCGGGTCATCAGCAACTCCACGACATCTTTCGTGATTTCGGATTCTTCTCCTACATACGTCGCCATTTTATGTATTTCGGACTGCAACTGAACAAGGTCCTGACCTACTGTCTCAATCAAACGGGCAATGGCATCATCCGTCATGCTTTTGCTTTCCTGGGAGACTGTTGATTGCACCCAGACTGATAAGTCGTTTCCTTCGAGAGGTTTCGCTTCCAGCAACAAAGCCTTATCCTTCATCAACTTTGTCACTTTTTTTCGCTCGTCCAATTTTTCATAAGGAGCAATGAAAACTGTGATGGCCGTTTCAGATGGATGCTGAACCCAACTTTCAAATGACTTCAAATCATGATCTATTTTTTCTTTTCCTTTTTCTGTCGCTTTTAAAAAAGAGGCATTCTTGGCAATAATTAATTTACGCTCTGTAAAAAACGGAATAGTGTCCGCTTCTTCAATAACATGTTGAACGGGAACTTCATCTAAATCAAACATCAATATATCCGTTTCTCCGGCTTTATTCAGTGATTCTTTCAGACGACGGATAGTTTCGTCAAAAAAGTAATGCTCTGTGCCGACTAGCAAATAAATCGGACTGAATTCGCCTTTTTGAATCTTTTTCCAAATACTTGAGAACATGAAGAACCTCCTCTTACACACATTCATTTCCATTATACATCAAATCGAAATTCACTGGTGTTTGAACAAAATGTGTCATTCAGCTGAAATTACGGAAAAAAACTTGTTGTTTATAGATTTTTCCGAAGCAATCACTTATAATTAATTTGAATTAGGAGGGGTAGCAATGAACGAATTTGAAAAGAATGTCCAAACCAGACGTAACGATGTGAGTGACTCAGGTATTGGTTTCGTTGTATCTTTTGTTTTCTTTGCAGCGATTTTCACCATTGCGACTGTAATTGACTTCATTACAAAATAAGCAAAAAAAGAGACTTCTCATTGTGAAAGGTCTCTTTTTTTTATGTTTTTTTCGAATGACGTCCACACGGTCATTGCTTCCTTTTCATAACGGACATGAATAGTGCCAACTTCCGCTGTTGTCATAGTCGGTAATTGTAATTCCTTGAACCTTTCGACCACTTCATGATTTGGATGCCCGTAACGGTTGTTTTGACCTGCTGAAAAAATGGTGAGCCGTGGTTGTAGCTTTTGTAAAAACGCTTCAGAACTGGAAGTTTTACTACCATGATGTCCAGCTTTTAATAGGTTGATATTTTGTATTCCTCCATACACCTTCAGTAAATCCTCTTCCCCATCCTGTTCTAAATCTCCTGTAAACAAATCATGTTTCAAGTATAGTACGAGCGAATCATCATTTCCTTCATACGTAGTATCCTGTGGCGATACATAAGTAAACTGTGTATTCCTTATTCGGAATCCACTTCCCGACATTTGTTCTTTAATCGGTATTTTCATAGCCAACGCAGTTTGTACCGCGTGTTGCAATGTATTTTCAGCAATAGCGCCAGGTGTCACATGGATTTCTTTTACCTTTACTTCCTCCAATATTTCTTCTGCGCCTTCAATGTGATCACTATCCGCATGTGTCCAAATAAACGTATCAATTGTTTGAATGCCTCTTCCTTTCAAGAAAGGTACAATTACTTCCCTTCCTATTTCAAAAGGTGTGCCTGATAGTTTCCAAGCGGCTTGATCAAACCTCAACAATCCTCCCGAATCAACCAGAATGACCCCTTGTCGATGCGGAAGTTCAATAAGGGTTGCATCCCCTTGCCCGACGTTAAGGAATGACACTTCAATCGCTGAATCGAAATAAGAAGAACCTTGAATGATGGCAATCGGCAAACCTAATGTCAAAATAAGTCTTTTCTTAGCGTGTTGAAGCTCCAGAACAAAAAAAGTAGCGACCACACCAATAAAGGCCACAACCATCTGCCAGTTCGATAGTTTGCCTGGATTCCACAGTTGATTTGGAATGGAGGCTAGTTTTAGAATGAAACTCGTCAAAGCCATTCTTAACGGTTCATACAAAATGAACAGGAAATCGGTTAAAGAAAGGAAGAAAAACGATAAACTAAACAGCACTAAATTAATCGGTAAAATAATGACGGAAAAGAGTGGTACAAACAAAAGATTGACTACAAAAGAGGAAAGAGAAATTTCGTAAAAGTGATAGAGAAGGATTGGTGCAACCCCAATTTGACAGAGAAAAGTAATCCAAAAAGATTGCTTGAAAACATTTGTTTGTGCTTGTAGAAATGGGGAAGAAAAAAGCAATACCGTGGCGGCTCCATAAGACAATTGAAATCCTACCTGGAGTAATACCCCCGGTTGCAGGTAAATAAAAATAAGCAAACTGATTGCGAAAGCATCAACGACTGCCAGTCTTTTGTGGAGTTGCTTTGAAAGTAATAGAATTTCCACGACACCGACCGCACGCCACACTGAAGGAGCCCCACCAACTAAACATGCATAGACTGGCAAACAGACGATTAAACACCATACGGCGACTTCTTTACGAATGGACAATCTAAGAAGTGATTGATAAAAGATATAGGTCAGAAACGCTACATGAAGACCCGAAATGGCAAACAAATGCGTGATGCCAAGTATTTGATAGGCGCGATTCTCCTTTGGGTCAACGTCATCTCTTAAGCCAAGTAAAAGTGCTTTGGCTTCTGCTTGAAGTGAAAGTGGAAAATGCTTGTCTATATGCTTTTCCATGAGAAATCGCTGATTGGCAATCCAGCCGATTATTCCATCTGGCTGAGAAACCTGTACCATTGTGCTAGCCGACAACATCCCTGTTGCCCCATGGCTTGTTAAGTAGGTTTGCATATCAAACGCATACTCATGGGCTGGCATTGGGACAGGTGTTATTTGTCCCGTTATCTTGAATACTGCATCTGTCAACGACTGATTCAAGAATTTGATTTTCTCTTCTTCTGAAACAAAAGTATACACAATATACCATTTTTGTTTTCCCTCAGATATTGCGAATCCTCTTAATTTGGAGCCTTTTATTGTATGAATCGAAGTCCAGGTATAAACATCTTCTTGAGCGACTTCATGTGAATCATGCGTCAATTTGTCTTGTGCATGCAAAAAGAAAAAAATAGCCACTGCTACATAACTTAATAAAAAGAATATCTTAAATCGATTACGTACAAATAATAGAATAAGTGGGGCATGTAAAAAAAGAAGTTGGATGGAGCCGATTGCCGCGCTGGTTGACACTATGGCTGCGACGGCAATATAGATTAGGCGTTGGTTCCAATGGTTTTGCCAAATAACTCATTCACCTGCGCTTCATATGAAGCCAGTTCTTCTGCAGGAACACCCTTCTCTCTTAACTTATGAAGCATGTCCAAATACAAAGTGATTTTCTGATCGCTTAAGAAATCAATTTTCCGTTCATCGAAAGATACATGCACGACTTCAATATTTGACTGGGCAAGTAATTGAATGGCATATTCACTGTTTTTATAATCTTTCGCGTAATATAAACGTCGGATTCCTGACTGAATAATTGATTTTGTGCAAGGAAGGCAAGGGAAATGAGTCACGTACAAATCCGCTTCATTAGTTGATATGCCGTATTTCGAACATTGCAACAAGGCATTCATTTCTGCATGAATTGTACGGACACAATGATGATCCACAACGTAACATCCTTGATCGATGCAATGATCGCCACCGGAAATGGATCCGTTATATCCACCTGCCATGATCCGCTTATCCCGTACAATGGTTGCACCTACCGCTAATCTTGTACATGTGCTTCTAAGCGCCAGTAAATGACTTTGTGCCATAAAGAATTGGTCCCATGTTATTCGCTCCATAAAAACGCCCCCTGATTGTAAACTCTTATCTAGTTTAGTAGGAACACGTTTGAATCGTCAATTGAATATGGTTTTATTTAACCGAAATGAAATCTTTCAGTTGCTCAAAAGTTTGATCTCCGATTCCAGAAACTTCTTTTAAGTCTTCAATCGATTGAAAAAGTCCTTTTTCTTCCCGGTATGCAAGAATTGCCTTCGCCTTGGAAGGACCGATACCTGAAAGTGTCATTAAGGTCATTTCATCGGCAGTATTGATATTAATGATAGTAGATTTTTCTCTAGTTGAATCTGGTGTTGTCGAAATAGTTGTCGCTACGTCCTTTTCGCCAATCAATGGTACATAGATCACCATTTCATCGGTCAGTTTCGCAGCCAAGTTCAATGCTTTTTCTTCAGCGGTTGGCAATAGGCCTCCTGCAAGCTGAATGGCATCCAATACACGACTTCCATGAGTTAATGTATAAACGCCAGGTGTCAGGACTTGTCCTTTTACATCAACGACAACCACTTCATTTATTTCGATGTCAGGTTCTTCCGATTCGTTCAGTTCTTCAGTTGGAATTGTATTTGGGATGGGGGTTTGAATGGTTTCGAGCGTATCGGCAAGTGGGGGCGCCTGCTCGTTTGAAAAAGGTTTAAACAGTAGTACAAATAAAATAATACCTGCACTTACAAGCACTGCTTTATTCGTATGTTTTTTCATCCATGCAAGAATCAGATTGGGTCATCCTTTCCTACAGGGAGCAATTCTTATGGAGTTATCCATACTATAAACGAATTGCTCATTATTGGAAAGTCTTATGTGAAAAGCAATGGAAACTATTTAATGGCGTGGAAAAAGATTCGTTCACTGTTTTCTTCAGGTGACTCATTCGCCCAGTCTGCAGTTACCTTAATTTCCGAAAATCCTGCTTGCTGCAAGAATGATAGATATTCTTTTACATCATAAGAACGTTGAAAATGACTTTCTTCAAAACGGTCGTATGAACCGCTCTTATTTTTCATAAAGAAAGTTAAATCATGATAAACAGAGTGTGGATACTCGCCTGGTTCCGTGTGCCAGATATAAGCAACGTCCTCATCTTCATATGTAAATGGACCGTCTAAAAATAATACATCCATTTTATAAACAGAATGAACATCAAAGAACAGTTGTCCACCTGCGGCGAGCGATTCATGAATGCCATGCAACGTCTGAAGAACTTGCGCTTCCTCTTCCAGGTAATTTAACGAATCAATCGATAGAACAGCTACATCAATTTCTTCGAATCCGTCCAAATCAGTCATAGAGACATGAAACAACGGAATGGATATCCCCTGCTTTTGAAAGCGGTCAGCTGCAATTGCCAGCATTTCCTCAGACAAATCGACGGCTTGAACAAGAAAACCCTGTTCTGCAAATTTCGCAGACAGGACTCCAGTTCCACACCCAATATCTAATAAAGATTTACCTTTCACATTTTCAACATTCGAAATAACCTTTTCGACATATTTGTCGTAAGGAATATCCGTCATTAATGCATCATAAATGTGTGCAAACTCTTTATAGCTAGTCATTACGCTTCTGAGTCTACAGAGATGATTGGTGCATCTCCCCATAAACGTTCCAAGTTATAAAATGCACGTTCATCTTTATGGAATACATGCGCAACTACGTCGCCCATGTCCACTAATACCCAACGAGCTGCGTCATAGCCTTCTAAACGTTTTACATCAAAACCGGATTGGCCTGCCTGTTCTGCCATTTCTTTTGCAATTGCCTGCACTTGACGGTCAGAATTTGCGTGACAAATAATAAAGTAATCGGCAAGCAAAGATACACCTTTCATATTCAATACGACGATATCTTCTGCACGTTTGTCATCTGCTGCTTTATAAGCAACCTCTAGTAAAGTTGGAACTGTCATTCAGTCATTTTCCTTTCGTGTAACCAAATCATTATAACAATGAATGGAATCCGGATATACCGGTTGATTTTTTTGCAATAAAAATTGAATCGAACGTTGGACACAAGCTTTCATTAACGCGTTCAGTCCCAGTTCATTCTGTTGTCTTAAATCATCAACTCCCGGGAATTGACGATTCGGTTCTATCATATCGGCACAATAAATTATTTTTTCAAGATCCGTCATGTTTGCGCGGCCAGTAGTATGGTAGCAAATCGCGTTCAATACATCCTGATTTGACACTCCAAATTCCTGCTGAGCGACAATTGCACCGACTGGGGCATGCCACAATTCATGATGAAAATTCAAGAGGGTTGGATCCATCTGTTGATCGATAATGGTTTGTTTCATCCATTCCCTATCCGCAAATTTCACGACATCATGTAAAATTGCCGCAAGCTCTGCATCTTTTTCAGATACGCCATACACATTCGCTAATCGAATAGCGGTATCCATTACTCCTAAAGTATGCACAACTCGTTTCTCAGGCATCCGCGTACGTAAAGCATTTATCAAATCATCTCTATTCATACAATTTCTCCTGACGAATATAAGTTTGTACATTTTCTGGAATTAACAATGATACATCTTTTCCTTCTTTGAACCGGTTGCGTAGCGCAGTGGAGGATAAATCAATCAACGGTGCATCGATTAACGTCACTGGATAATCAGAGCGTTCATCATAACCTGGACGCCGTACACCGATTAATCGGACCTTTTCGACCAGTTCATCAATTTTATACCACTTGTTCAAAGAAGAAATCATATCAGCACCAATCAGAAAACTGAAATGTGTTTGAGGTTCACGGGATGTCAATTCTGTCATCGTATCAAACGTATACGATAAGCCGCCTCTTTCAATCTCAAGAGGCTCCACTTGAAAATAAGAAAATGGCTTGGTGGCAAGCTGCAGCATTTGCAGTCTTTGTTCACCAGTTGCCAGATGCGATGCTTCTTTATGTGGAGGCTTAGCGTTCGGCATGAATCGAAGTTCATCGAAATCCAGTGCATGAAACACTTCATTTGCCATGATTAAATGTCCAATATGTGGAGGATTGAATGTTCCACCAAAAATGCACACTTTTTTCATCGTTAGCCTCTTGTCGGCAATTCGATTTTTTTGTTGTTTTTAGAAGCTTTGTATAATACAACAGTCAAGCCGATTAACTGAACAAGTTCTGCTTTTGTTCCCTTTGCTAATTGCTCAGCTACTTCTTGCTTATCGTCTTCACAATTTTGCAGAATACTGATTTTAATCAGTTCACGAACTTCTAAAGCTTCTTGAATTTGTTTCAGCATATGTTCATTCACTCCGCCTTTTCCAACTTGGAAAATAGGGCTTAAATGATGTGCTTGACTACGTAAAAAACGTTTTTGTTTACCTGTTAACATGTGGACCTCCTAGTGTTTGTTCGACTTGCTCTATCGTTTGTTTCGTATCAGGTTTGCGATTTGTCCACTTTTGAAATGAGAATGCTCCTTGATGTACAAACATCCCAACGCCATTTAAACAACGTGCTCCTCGATCTTTTGCTTCCGCCAAAAAAGGCGTCAATAATGGATTATACACAATATCCGCAACAATTGCTGAAGATGTTACATTTTTAAGTGACATTGGCTTGTCCACTTTTGATGTTTTCATGCCTGCAGGCGTTGTCTGGATAATGATTTGAAACAGTGCAAGTTGTGATTCAGCTTGTGAAAGTGACATCGCACGATCACCATCTATATCATTAATTAATCGTTCCGCAGATTCGATTGTACGGTTTGCGCAGGAAATATGTACATATCCTTGAGCTTTCAGTGCGAAGGCTATCCCTCTTGCAGCGCCACCAGCACCCACAATTAATATGGGCAAATTTTTAAGATTTGCACCCATCGCTTCTTCAAGCGAATTGACAAAGCCGATGCCATCCGTGTTATATCCTGTCAGTGAACCATCCTCTTCCACCACTACCGTATTGACTGCGCCCATTAAGGCCGCTGTCGTATCAATATGATCCAGCAGTGGGACGATGGCTTCTTTATGTGGAATGGTTACGTTCCAACCACTCACTCCTAAACATTTAAGTGACTCGACGGCATTAACCAGCTTGTCTTTCTTTACATGCACAGGAATATAAGTGGCATCGATGGATAAATCGGCAAACCACTTGCTGTGCATGCTTGGCGACATCGAATGAGAAATGGGATCCCCAATGACCGCGTACCATTTTTTCATGTCAGTCGCCCCCTAAATCAATGATGGACGAACTTGAATTTCTACTCCTTTAGGAGCATATGCTGCAATGACCACGTTCGGTTGGTTAACAGTAATCCAGCCCAATCCGGAGAACACGATATCCGTCTTACCTGCTTTAACAGAAAACTCGTGTCGTACTAGTGGCGGGAAATTCTCTTTAAATTCGGCAGAAGGCGGTGCAAGCATTCCACCTAAATGTTCCGCATACAAAGCATCAGCATTCTCAAGTTTCGTACGGTGAATATTTAAATCATTCGATATATGAACCGTAAACGACGAACGTTCTCCTTGAATGAAGTCGAATCTTGCAAGGCCTCCAAGGAATAAGGTTTGTCCTGAATTTAACTGGAAAATTTTCGGTTTTATTTCTTTTTTAGGTGTTATCCATTTAAGTTCAGATGAGTCAAGGAAATGCGCCATTTGATGATGATTGATAATACCTGGCGTATCATAAAGTGATTGATTGTCATCCAATGGAATTTCAATTAAATCAAGTGTTGTTCCAGGGAAATGTGAAGTTGTAATCACTTCTTTTTCACCTGTCACCTGCTTGATGATACGGTTGATGAAAGTTGATTTTCCAACATTCGTACAACCAACTACATACGCATTTTTGCCTTCACGAAGACGATCGATTGCTTCCATCGCTTCCACCATTCCAGTTCCTTTATGGGCACTGACTAACATGACATCGACAGGCTTCAATCCCAATTTCTTCGCTTCCTGCTGCAACCACTGTATGACGCGATGTTTTTTCACTGATTTCGGCAACAGATCCACTTTATTCGCAACCAGTAAGATTGGATTGTTTCCTACAAAACGGTGCAATCCTGGTAACCAGCTTCCGTTGAAATCGAAAATATCGACGATTTTCACGATCAGACCTTGTTCATTGCCAAGACTGTTCAAAATACGAAGGAAATCATCATCCGTTAATGACACAGGCTGCAATTCATTGTAGTTTTTCAAACGGAAACAACGCTGGCAAATAATCACTTCTTTTTCCAGTGATGATTGTGGTGCATATCCAGGTTCCTTTAGATCTACTGTTTGTATTTGAGTACCGCATCCGATACAAGTTGGTATAGTTGTCAAACTTCTTCCTCCCAAGTTACATAGCCTCTTCTTTTTAATGACTTGAAAATTCGTCTTTCAACCAATCGATTGAAACGCGTGAAAAATCCGTCCGATTTTGCTACAGGCAATACTAAAATCGTATGTAAATGGATGCGATTTCCTCCGACAACATCCGTCAGGAGCTGATCGCCGATTACTACCACTTCTTCACGTTTAACATCCATTTGTTGAAGTGCTTTACGAAATGCTTTGCCCATCGGTTTACGTGCTTTATAAATGAAAGGAATGCCAAGTGGATCTGCAAATGATTTCACTCGCATCTCGTTATTGTTCGAAACAATCGTCACTTGAATTCCTGCGTCTTTCATACTCTTCAGCCAGCTCACAAGTTTGGGTGTCGCATCAGGACGGTCCCATTCAACTAACGTGTTATCCAGATCCGTTATGATTCCTCGAATTCCTTTATCAAGCAATCGTTGTGGCGAAATGTCGAATACACTTTTCACAAATTCGCTCGGTAAAAATTTTTTATACACCGTGACACACTCCGTTCAACCTATTTTTCTCTAATGATTATAACATACTCCCGATTTTCTCACCCACTCGCACCCGACTGCCGGGTGTCAATGACGAATCCTTTTGAAAAGCATCTTTTCCAAATAGTAATACAACCGTGGAACCAAACGTGAAATACCCTATTTCCTCGCCTTTTATCCAATCCCGTGATGTATTGGTCATTTCAATTGAGTTTACAAACATGGCACCCACACTGATAACTGCACAGTTTTTTTGATTTGAACAAACCAAATGCGTGACTTGTCGATAGTTTCCGCTAATTGGGGTTTTTCCATAAGACAATCCGGCCTGATTCACAGGGTATGATTTTTTCCCAAGTGTCATTTGTTTTTTAACATGTCCATTAACCGGACTATGAATTCGATGATAATCAGCAGGGCTTAAATACAATACCATATAAGTCCCGCCAACATATTGTGAGGCAAGGTCAACATTTCCAAGCAGGTCCGTTAAGGTATACGACTTTTCCTTCACTAAAAATGTTCCAGTGGATGATATTTGCCCAATGGATTCAACTTTTGCATCAACAGGACTTCCCACTTCCATTTCTCCTTCTGCAATGGGACGGTGCTGTGCATCAATTTTTCGGATGAAAAAGTCATGCAATGTCGGAAATGATTCGATAGTTTGTGAAACTTCCTGCATCTGTATTCCGTATGTACGTATATAAGATGGAATCACTTTTCGACTCCAAGAAGATTTGGCGAATTTCTGGATTGTTACGGAAGACCATTTGCCATTAGTCAATTCAATAAGCGTTTGGTAAACTTTCTGTTTCACGTTATCCCACCTCTTCTAAATATGTTCTACCTTTTTTTAGTTGAAAGAAGTATAATGAACTAATACTTTACACAAGAAGGAGTGTCGTCCATTGTTTTTAATGCATCGAGTGGATCACACAATCAAAAAAATGAAAGCACATGCAGCAAATATGATCACCATCGGGAATTTATCTTTTGGTGGTGCTTCCATAATGACCACATTAAACGAATCATATAGCTATAGTGTTCTGTTTATATTTATCGCAGCATTACTGGATCGTTTCGACGGGATGGTTGCTCGTAAATTAGGTCAAGAATCGGAACTCGGAAAACAACTCGATTCCATGAGCGATATCATCTCATTCGGCGTTGCCCCAGCGATTCTCATATACATGGTTGATTTATTTGAATTTGGAACAGCCGGAATGGTCATCACCATCATTTATATTGCCAGCGGAGCTTTTCGTTTGGCACGTTTCAATATAATGGATTCGAATGGCTACTTTACTGGTCTCCCAATTACAGCTGCCGGTACTATACTGACGCTTTCTTATTTTGGATTGTCCCTGTTTTCACCAGTTTTTTATATGTTCCTCGTGCTCATTTTGGCTGTATTGATGATTAGTACTTTTACTTTGAAAAAAGTGTAACGACCGCAAATTGTGGTCGTTTTTTTCATGCTTTTTATGTCGTTAACATATAGTGACAAAAGACGACATGGAGGTGCTCATCAGCATGAGTGGTTTATTGTCTGCCGTCCTGCAATTATGGATTGAAATTCCGGCAGTCCTAGGTTACCTGAAAGGTCAGGCATTTAGAAAGCCCCTATCCCAAGAAGAAGAAGCCATATATGTAGAGCGTTGCTTAGCCGGTGATGAAGAAGCCAAACACGAATTAATTGAACGGAATATGCGACTCGTTGCACATATCGTCAAAAAATTCCATCCAAAGCATGAACAACTCGATGATTACATTTCGATCGGTACAATCGGTTTAATGAAAGCCGTAGCAAGTTACACACCAGATAAAAAGACCCGCCTCGCGACATACGCCGCCCGCTGCATAGAAAATGAAATTCTCATGCATTTACGTTCCCAGAAAAAAGTCCAAAAAGATGTCTCTCTCTACGAACCGATTGGCACGGATAAAGACGGCCATTCACTCCAAATTACAGATCTCCTGCAAACTGACGAAGACACTGCACAACAAACACTGGAACAAAAAGAACAGATGGCAAGACTTTACCGGCACTTGGACAAATTGGAGAAACGCGAAATTGAAATTATTGAGCGTAGATATGGGTTACATCAATTTGAACCGATGACTCAAAAACAAATCGCCAAGCAATTGAATATTTCAAGAAGTTACGTTTCCCGCATCGAAAAGCGAGCACTCGTAAAGTTGTATCAATTGTTTAAACATGAAAAAAACTCTCTCGATTCACTGGATATCGAAAGAGCCTCCAACAATCAATCTCTATTTTAACACGGAAACATGCTTATAATTTACTAATTACATGTAAAACGATTTGTGTCGAATGTTTTGCAGCTGTCGGCAAGAATTCATCAAAACTGATGGATGATTCTTTCCCTGCAATATCAGACAGTGCACGAATCACAACAAATGGTACGTCGAATTGGTGGCACACTTGCGCTACAGCAGCCGCTTCCATTTCCGCCGCCTTCATGTGAGGGAAATGATTACGCACGCTTTCAACACGCACAGGATCGTTCATGAATGAATCTCCTGTAGCAATTAGGCCCGTTGCATATTGATGTTGGCCTATTTCTTCCACTGCCTCTTCCGCAAGCTTACGAAGCTTAGCGTCTGTTGTGAAAGCTGCAGGAAGCTGTGGTACTTGTCCCATTTCATAGCCGAAAGCCGTTACATCCACATCGTGGTGACGTACTTCATCCGAAATAACGACTGCTCCCACTTCTAGTTCTGCATCAAAGCCACCAGCTGAACCTGTATTGATTACAGCATCCGGTTTGAAATGTTGAAGTAAAATGGTCGTTGACATGGCTGCGTTTACTTTACCGATACCGCTTCGCAGCAGCACAACGTCATGCCCTGCATATGTACCTTCAGTAAATTCACTATTTGCGATAACCGTTGTTTGTGGATTTTCAATTGCCAAACGTAACGCTTCAACTTCTTGTTCCATTGCGCCAATTACTGCTAATTTCATATAGTTTCCGCCTCTTTTCAGTTTGATAAATCATTAGATACAAGTACTTTCGAACAAGCTTCTATTTAGTCTCGAGCAAAAACACTTCCCTTAAAATAATAAAAGCGGCGCCGAAAGTCAATAGGCGCCGTCCAATGTTTTCAAAGTCTCCATTTTTTCAGGTTTCCAGCCTTCACCGTCCACCCACTCTAAATACACACGATATTTTTCTTCTTTATCATTTGATGATACAACCCCAATGGATTTCTGAGGACTTCCACCGTTTTCAAGACGCCATACAATCATATTGTCCGCAGATAAGCCTGTTGTATATGCCATAGCTTTTAGTTTCTCATCCCAGTCCACATGCCCCTTGGTATATACAGATGTATGTTCGCCAGTTTGTGATGTGCCGACCGGCTTCCAGCCAGTGTTAACGATTCGTTCAGAAACGAGTGGATCATCAGACGGTGTAGAAGTTACAGTGCCACCAGTTGTTGAATCTTCAGTTGTTGTAGATTCTTCCTCAGTAGCTTCAGATGATTCGCTGTCTTCTGTTTCCTCTTCTTCTGCAATTGGTTCAGAACCGATTTGGTCTTCAGGATCAGCTTCTTCTTCAGCTTCTGTGCCATCTGCCGTTTCTGCAGACTCGGTGTCTTTCGTGCTGTCAGCTTTTTCAGGTTCATCGTCATTTCCGATGAAAATGAATCCGGCAGTAATGATAATAAGTACAATGACGATACCTATAAGTGCATTTAATATTGTGTTCGTGCTTGGTTTTTTTGGTCGATTACTTCTCGAGGTATATCGACGCTGTGTATTTGCCAATGCGTACTCCCCCTTATATACAGCATGATAACATAAATGTTGATTACAAATTAGACGAATGTGTTAAGGAAATGTTTCATTTGGATAAGGTTTCGGCTGAATTTTGGGCGTAGAGATGTTTTGGAGCAATTTTGGTGATTTGGGAGCAGTTTTAATAGTTTTTAGATAAAGTTCCTCAGTTTCGGAGCAACTAACAATTATCTCCTAATTTTACTATTCCCCGAAAAAACAAAAATCCACTCCCAAGATATAGGAGTGGATTTTGATTATTAATTGATTGATACAATCTTGACGTCCATTTCGCCGCCAGGAGTCAATACTTTTACTTGATCTCCAACCGAACGGCCAATCAAGCTTTTCGCGATTGGAGAATCATTTGAAATCAAACCTTCCATCGGATCTGCTTCAGCTGAACCAACGATAGTGTATGTTTCTTCTTCTCCGTCTGGAACTTCAATAAAGGAAACCGTTTTCCCAAGGGATACGATGTCGTTATTTTGCTCGTCTTCTGCAATAATGACCGCATTGCGAATCATTGATTCTAAAGTTGAGATACGTCCTTCAACG
>NZ_JBFUIO010000036.1:0-25582 GCF_056401835.1 Paenisporosarcina sp. P4_D4
CTTCCTAGTAACGTATGTCAGAAGATAAAAGGCGGTGACGGCTAATTGGGTAGGAATAACGATTTTTCTTCTTCTGTCCAAGGCAATCCCTTACCAGTTGCCTTGCTTATTTGAACAACAGTTCCCCTACCTGTGAAAACAGTATCCCCTTTTTCATTCGTGGCATGGTAATGAATATCCACTGATGAAGTACCCACCGAATCAGCTTTCACATGAATCTGAAGCTTTTCATCAAAGAATACTTGTTTTACATAATCGCATTGTAAATCGGCAACAACCGGAATCGTCTTACCTTTTGGATCCAACCAATCATTCATCAAGCCGATTTGTTTAAGATATTCAATTCGCGCAAACTCGAAATAAGAAAAGTTATATGTATTGTTCAGATGTCCATACATATCCGTTTCACTGAATCGAACTTGAACCGGTACTGAAAAATGAAACCCACTTGCCCATTGCTCTGGGTCTTGGATGTAAGATGCACGCATAGTAGATAGCTCCTTTGATTTATGTATTTTATGAATGGTGATTCATTGTTGATGTCATTGTATCAAAGTTTCTTCTGGAGAGGAAAGAATTTAATGGATATAAATGGAGAAATTTGGAGAGAGATTTGTGTGGATAGGGGCAACTTTTTGCTTTATAGGGGCAACTTTAAGAGTTATTGGGGCAACTTCTGCCATTATTGGGGCAACTAACCATTTATCTCCTAATTCTGACGGAATTATTGGATTAAAAAATTGGCTTCGCTTCGATTTTGGAGCAACTTTCGGGAATTCGGAGCGATTTCTGTAACTTAACTCCCACCGCACACTTCTTTAAACAAAAAAGCAGCCTCTCGCAAAATGCGGGAGGCTGACAAATTAAGCTCTTCTTAGTCAACCATGTGGTCGCTTCCGAAGAAGTTTTTGAACATTTGAACCGTAGTGTCACGGTTTAGAGCTGCGATAGAAGTAGTCAAAGGAATTCCTTTAGGACATGCGACTACACAGTTTTGAGAGTTACCACAGTTTGCAAGTCCGCCATCACCCATGATGGAATTTAGACGCTCGTCTCTATTCATAGCACCCGTTGGATGCGCATTCATAAGACGTACTTGTGATAACGGTGCTGGGCCCATGAAATCTGAATTTGTGTTTACGTTTGGACAAGCTTCCAAACAAACGCCACAAGTCATACATTTAGATAGTTCATATGCCCATTGACGTTTACGTTCAGGCATACGTGGTCCATCGCCTAGATCATAAGATCCATCTATTGGAACCCAAGCTTTAACTTTTTTCAATGAATCAAACATACGTGAACGGTCAACAATTAAGTCGCGTACAACAGGGAATGTTTTCATTGGTTCTAAGCGAATAGGGTGCTCCAATTTATCAACTAGAGCTGTACATGATTGACGTGGACGGCCATTGATGACCATCGAACATGCTCCACATACTTCTTCCAAACAGTTCATATCCCAGTTTACAGGTGTTGTGTGTTTACCATCTGTATTTACTGGATTACGACGAATTTCCATTAATCCAGAAATAACGTTCATATTTGGACGATAATCTAACTCGAATTTTTCCCAATACGGGGTAGAATCCGTAGAGTCTTGACGAAGGATCTCAAAAACGACGGTTTTAGTTGCTGTTGCGTTCATGATTATTAATCCCCTTTCGATGAATAGTCACGTTTACGTGGTGGAATTAATGAAACATCTATTTCTTCATAATGAATGACCGGCGCTCCAGTAGCTGGATCAAAATTCGCCATAGTTGTTTTCATAAATTGCTCATCATCTCGTTCTGGGAAATCTGGCTTGTAGTGAGCACCACGACTTTCATCACGTAACAATGCACCTTGCGTAATAACGCGAGCTAAGTATAGCATATTTTTCAATTGACGCGCGAAAGTAGCACCTTGATTGGACCACTTTTGAGTGTCATTAATGTTGATATTATTAAATCTCTCAAGAAGTTCTTGAATTTTTTCATCAGTTGCTTGTAAACGGTCGTTATAACGAACTACTGTTACGTTATCTGTCATCCATTCGCCAAGCTCTTTATGCAAGACATATGCATTTTCAGTACCGTCAAGTGACATAATTTCATCCCATTTTTGTTGCTCTGCAGCCGTGTGTGCATCAAAAATTGTTGATGGCATATCTTCAGCATGAGTTTTTAGTCCACTCATATATTTAACTGCGTTAGGACCTGCAACCATTCCGCCATAAATTGCAGAAAGTAATGAGTTTGCTCCAAGTCGGTTTGCGCCATGTTGAGAGTAATCACACTCACCTGCAGCAAATAAACCAGGAATAGTTGTCATTTGATCGTAGTCAACCCATAGTCCGCCCATTGAATAATGGACTGCTGGGAAGATTTTCATTGGAAGTTTACGGGGATCTTCACCTGTGAATTTCTCATAAATTTCAATGATTCCGCCAAGCTTGATATCCAATTCTTTCGGGTCTTTGTGTGAAAGATCCAAGAATACCATGTTTTCGCCGTTAACCCCAAGTTTTTGGTTAACACACACATCAAAAATTTCGCGAGTTGCGATATCACGAGGTACCAAGTTCCCGTAACTAGGATATTTTTCTTCAAGGAAGTACCAAGGTTTACCGTCTTTATATGTCCAAATACGTCCACCTTCACCACGCGCTGATTCGGACATTAAACGAAGTTTGTCATCTCCTGGAATCGCTGTAGGGTGAATTTGAATGAATTCGCCATTTGCGTAGGTTGCACCTTGTTGATAAACAATTGAAGCTGCAGAGCCTGTATTGATTATAGAGTTTGTTGATTTTCCAAAAATAATACCAGGACCACCTGTTGCCATGATGACAGCGTCACCACGGAAAGGACGGATTTCCATAGTTTTCAAGTTTTGAGCCATGATTCCGCGACAAACGCCGTCGTCATCTAAGATTGCACCTAGGAATTCCCAGTTTTCGTATTTCGTTACAAGACCGTCAACTTCGTAGCGACGTACTTGTTCATCAAGTGCATAAAGCAATTGTTGACCAGTTGTAGCGCCTGCGAAAGCTGTACGATGGAACATTGTTCCCCCGAAACGACGGAAATCTAATAACCCTTCAGGTGTACGGTTGAACATAACACCCATACGATCGAATAATCGAATGATTCCAGGTGCTGCTTCTGCCAATGCTTTTACTGGTGGTTGATTCGCAAGGAAATCCCCGCCGTATACTGTATCATCAAAGTGATTGTCAGTTGAATCGCCTTCACCTTTTGTATTTAATGCTCCGTTAATTCCGCCCTGAGCACACACTGAGTGTGAGCGTTTAACAGGAACTAATGAGAATAATTCTACTGTTGTTCCTTCTTCTGCTGCTTTCATTGTTGCCATTAAACCAGCTAGACCACCGCCGACAACAATCAATTTACTTTTTGCCATGATTCTTCTCACTCCTCTTTTTAATAGTAATCAAGCAATTTCAGAAACTTATTACACGAATGCAAGAAGTGCACGAACGCCGATTACTGTCAATGCTAAGAAGATACCGATCGTCACGTAAGTTGAAATTCGTTGTGACCTAGGTGATTGAGTGATACCCCAGCTTACCAAGAATGACCAAATACCGTTAGCTAAATGGAATGTTGCAGATACAACACCAACCACGTAGAATACAAACATTAATGGATTTGCTAATATATCAGCCATCATGTCAAAGTTAACTTCATCAGCACCAATTGCTTTTTGGAATCGTGTCTCGAATAAATGCCATGCGATAAACACGACTAGAATGACCCCGGTAATACGTTGCAAAACAAACATCCAGTTACGGAATGTACCATAACGCTGTGTGTTATTTTTCGCAGTAAAGGCTATGTACACACCATAGAACGCATGGAACATCAATGGAATGTAGATGACAAACCATTCTAAAAACAATACGAATGGTAAACTTTCCATGAAGTGAGATGCTTTGTTAAAAGCCTCTTCTCCTCTTGTAGCAAAATGGTTAACAACCAAATGCTGCGTCACGAACAATCCTACTGGAATGATTCCAAGTAAAGAATGTAAACGGCGCAAATAAAATTCACGATCTTTCGACAAGACTGTTACCCCCCTCAGTACTGAAAATAGGCAGACAAGATCAGACCTTCGTATGGAACGAAAGCAACATTGACTGCATATCTCATCATGGTACAATATTATGACATGTTTATTGTACTCCCATCATAAGGGAGCGTCAAGGCAAGGAAGCCCACTACATAAGGCAATTTAAATCATGTAAATTCTCGGTGTTGTATTATTTTAACTACCTTGTCCATGAAAAATTCTTATATTAAAAAAGTTTGAAGGCAATTAAGCCAGAAAGCGGGATTCAGATGACAATGACAGAGACAAAAAAGGTACCCACTTTTGGTTACGAATTAATTCGAGATCATGTACTTTCGACAATTTTAGGGAAACACGAAGAAGATATTTTATATTGGGCCGGAAAAGATTTAGCCCGCAAGTTCCAGATGTTTTCCATGGAAGAAACGACATCTTTTTTTCAAGAAGCGGGCTGGGGCATTCTAACACTTGAACAAAGTACAAAAGATGAAGCATTTTATGTATTGACTGGAGAACCCGATGCCCTGCAGATTGAGAAACGTTGTTTCCGACTGGAAGCAGGATTCCTGGCTCAGCAGCAAGAAAAACTGGGTGGCTTTATGACAGAATGCTTTGAAGAAAAACAACTGAAGAAAAACGCCGTTCAATTCCATGTGAAATGGGATCTAAAAGAAAAAGTTTAATAGGTTCGTTGACTAGACAATGAATATCGGTTTAAAGCTAAAAAGAAAGCGGGCAGTCACTTCCAAATGGAGTGTCTGTCCGCTTTTTTCAATCCCAATTCAATCTGTTATCCAATTGAGACTGATATTGTTTAAAAACATTACTATTTGTTTTGATTCCTTTTTGCGATAACATACGGTTCAATTGGGTGAGTCTTTGATTATATTGCTGTTCAAGTTCTGTTTTTTCTCGTTGTGTGGCTTTTTTCATTTGATGCTGTAAGTCGCTCATTTCTTCTTTCACGAATTGAGCTTCATCGTCATGCCCTGAGTTCTTCAAAATGCGCATTACCATACGAATGTCTTCTGGGTAATGGGCAAATTCATCCGGCGGCAACGGCTTCCCGGCTCCCGGCAAATTGTCAAACTGTCCATCACGTTGTGCTTTTTTGATTAAATCCTCCACGATATGCCAGTTCATTTCTTTCACTGCCTCTCATGATGATTATGAAACTATTTTCATCATATCATGAAATGTTTTTATACTCGAACAGCAGCTAATCCAAATTCATCATGCAATGCATTTGTGGCTTGTAGCATCGCACTTTCAGGTACAACAACCGAAACTTTAATTTCCGAAGTACTGACCATTTTCACGGGAATTCCTTCTTTGCGGAGGCGATCGAACATTTGTGCAGCAACCCCTGGATTTGAAACCATTCCTGACCCAACAATCGACACTTTGGCCAATCCAACTTCAAAATTGGTAGATTGGTATCCCAACTCCGTTTTTTTACTTTCCAAGACTTGAACAGTTTCTGCATAATCTTCTTTCTTAATGGAGAAAGAAACACTTGGCTGCACGCCTTCCATAATGCTTTGAACAATGATATCAACGTTTACATGATGTTTTGCAAGAGTAGTGAAAATTTTGGCTAGTGAGCCGTTAAAAGGCACTTCATAGCCTACCGTAACCCTAACAATTTCCGGTTCGAATGCGACACCACGCACTATCAAGTTTTTTTCCATAGTAGGTTCCTCCAATAATATGGTTCCTGTATCTTCACTTAAGCTAGAACGGACACTTAGTGGCATGCAATAATTTTTAGCGAATTCCACTGCCCTAGGATGCAAAACCCCAGCTCCTAAGTTAGCAAGTTCCAGCATTTCGTCATAGGATAGCTCCTGCAATTTTCTTGCCCCATCCACATATCGAGGGTCTGACGTATAGATGCCATCGACATCCGTGTAAATATCACACTGGTCCGCTCCTAGCGATGCTGCAATTGCAACCGCCGTCGTATCCGAACCACCACGTCCGAGTGTCGTAATTTCTCCATACGTATCCATCCCTTGGAAACCGGCTACAACAACCACTTTTCCATCCGACAAAGCCTGCTCCATACGAACAGTATCTATATTTTCAATTCGAGCATTGCGATGAACGGATTCCGTTCCGATTCCTGCCTGCCATCCCGTAAACGAAACCGCATCTTGCCCCATATGTTGAAGTGCCATTGTCAACAAAGCAATTGTTACTTGTTCCCCTGTTGACAGCAACATGTCCATTTCACGTTTTGAAGGTTCTGCTGATAAATCCCCAGCCAGACTCATTAATTCATCTGTCGTTTTCCCCATCGCTGATACGACTACTACGATTTCATGGCCTTTTGCTGTTTCACCGATTATGCGTTTTGCGACATTACGGATCCGTTCAGTGTTACCGACGGACGTACCACCAAATTTCATGACAATGCGACTCAATGTAAACTCTCCCTTATTTCCAAAGAAGCTAAAAAAGACAGCCTTATCTACGGGTAATCCGTGAAAAGCTGTCTCCATGCATGCACGTTCAAAAGAAGCGTCCATGTGAGATAGCCCTCCAGAATCGATTAGATTCTGACAATCCTGCATTTATTCAATGCAAAACCAGCACGACATCTGATACAGGATGTCGAACTTCGGCGAATTTCCCTTTCACTTTCCTTCAATGGATCTGTTCATCCTCGAGAAAGCTACTGTTGATTTCCGCGCCTCTATCACCACTTATTCGATGTTTGTTCAAAAGGAAGCGGATGCTCCTTGTTGAACATACATCAGTGATTCAATTTCAGTGAGTCAAGAATATCATATACTCACTCTTTTGACAATGACTCATTTTGAAAATATTCAGACATGGATTCCGCGATTTGCAATGGCAAACCTGATTGTTTCAGCTCTTCCACGGATGCTTCTTTGATTCGTTTTACAGAACCAAAATGCTTCAACAACATTTTTTTGCGTTTCGGACCGATTCCTTCAAACCCATCCAAAGCGGAAGCAATCGTCTGTTTCCCACGCTGTTGCCGATGGAATGTAATCGCAAATCGATGCACTTCGTCCTGAATCCGTTGTAGCAAATAAAACCCTTCACTTGTTCGTTTCAAGGGAATGATCTGTGGGGGTTCCCCATATAACAACGAAGATGTCTGGTGCTTCGCATCCTTGGCTAATCCTGCAATCGGAATAGACAAACCGAGTTCATCTTCGATCACTTCACGGGCGATTTCCATTTGCCCTTTCCCACCATCAATGACAATTAAATCGGGAAGAGGCAATTCATCCTTCAGCACACGCGTATAACGTCTGCGAATGACTTCACGCATGGCTCCGTAATCATCATGACGGGCAGCTGTTTTCGTTTTGTATTTTCGATAGTCCTTTTTATTCGGTCTTCCATCAATAAACGATACCATTGCTGAGACGGCATCAGATCCATAAATATGTGAATTATCGAATGCCTCAATTCGAAGAGGAGGCGCAATATCCATTGCAATCCCCAGTTCTTCCACTGCACCAATCGTTCGTTGTTCCTGTCGGTCTAGGAGCTGGAATTTTTCATGGATAGCGATTTCTGCATTCTTTGTCGCCAAATCAATCATTTGTTTTTTCTGCCCACGACTCGGAGAAGCCACTTTTACTTCTTCAAGAAGCTGGCTTGCCAGTTGCAAATCCACCGCACTTGGCAAATATACTTCTTTTGGCTTGATATGATGCGGTTTATCATAAAACTGGCCGAGGAACGTCAGGAATTCATCTTCTGGATCTTGATATAACGGGAATAATGAAACATCTCGCTCGATTAACTTCCCTTGGCGTACAAAGAATACTTGCACACACATCCAGCCCTTATCGATGGCATAACCAAAAATATCACGATCGGTAAAATCATTGGTCGTCATTTTTTGTTTTTCCATAACCGTTTCAATATGTGTGATTTGATCACGGTATTCTTTTGCTCTTTCAAACTCTAAGTTCTCAGCTGCCGATGACATTTTTTCCGTCAATTCTTGTTTGACTTGCTGATAGCCACCGTTTAAGAACCGTGTGATTTCATCAATAATTTTTCTGTATGCGTCTTGCTCGATTGTTTTAACGCAAGGAGCTAAACACTGGCCCAAATGATAATACAAACAAACCCGATCTGGTAATGTCGGACATTTGCGTAACGGGTATAAACGATCCAGTAATTTTTTCGTTTCACTCGCCGCATATGCGTTTGGATAAGGACCAAAGTATTTCC
The DNA here is from genome assembly GCF_056401835.1 of Paenisporosarcina sp. P4_D4. NCBI lineage: Bacteria > Bacillati > Bacillota > Bacilli > Caryophanales > Caryophanaceae > Paenisporosarcina > Paenisporosarcina sp. P4_D4. The sequence goes on from NZ_JBFUIO010000036.1 coordinate 8,302, forward strand.
CTTTATCCTTTTTAACGATTCTGGTTGTTATCAATTTCGGATGATTTTCACCTGTTATTTTTATATAAGGATACGTTTTATCATCTTTCAGCATGATGTTATATTTCGGATCATGCTTCTTGATTAAATTCAATTCCAGAATGAGAGCTTCAATATCTGAAGATGTTACGATGTACTCAAAATCTTCAATTTCCTGGACGAGTCTCTGTGTTTTTCCATCATGACTCCCCGTAAAATAAGAACGCACACGATTTTTCAACACTTTGGCTTTGCCCACATAAATAATAGTGCTTTGGCGATCTTTCATTAAGTAAACACCTGGTTGATCAGGTAAAATCGCACATTTCTGTTGAATTAAATCATTCATCATTTTCATCACCTGTTTAAAAAAACCGGGTGCCCATGGGTACCCGGTTTTAATAATATTTCTTTTACAATATAAGACTAGAACGCCAATTGAAAAGATTATGCGTGTTTGTTTACTAATTCAACCAAAGCTTCTTTCGGGTTGAATCCAACTACTTTATCGACAGGTTGCCCGTCTTTGAAAAGTACCAATGTCGGAATTGACATAATCCCGAAGTTGCTAGCTGTTTCTTGGTTTTCATCTACATCAACTTTTACGATTTTTACTTTGCCACTCATCTCAGCATCTAATTCTTCAAGAACTGGAGCGATCATTTTACATGGTCCACACCAAGGTGCCCAAAAATCGACTAAAACTAAGCCGTCTGAAATTTCACTTGAAAAGCTTTGATCTGTTCCGTGTACAATTGCCATATTAAAACATCCTCCTCTAAATACAAACTCTAAACGTAGTATAGCATGTGGTAAATAGTGCTTCTACTTTTTTGCTCAACCTTTTAATAGCTAAAAATGAACATAATGAACACTGCTCATTCTTATGTTAACATTCTATTGCCAACATGGATTTTAGTTGAAGCAGAAATGATCTCTTGTCTTCTAGCATTCTTTTTTTTTGCCAAAACAAAACTCCGCAAGCTTTCGCTTCACGGAGTCTTATTAAATATTAGTTAGCTTTCATTTTCTTGAATTCTTCAGTCAGCATTGGAATGACTTCGAACAAGTCACCAACAATACCATAGTCAGCTACTTTGAAAATGTTTGCTTCAGGATCTTTATTGATTGCAACAATGATTTTCGAGTTTGACATACCAGCTAAATGTTGGATTGCCCCAGAAATACCTGCTGCAATATAAAGGTCAGGTGTTACCACTTTACCTGTTTGACCAATTTGAAGAGAGTAGTCACAGTAGTCAGCGTCACATGCACCACGAGATGCACCAACAGCACCACCTAAAAGATTTKCTAACTCTTTTAACGGCTCAAATCCATCTTCACTCTTCACGCCACGACCACCAGCAACGATAACTTTCGCTTCTGATAAATCTACGCCTTCAGCTGATTTACGAACAACTTCTTTGATGACAGTGCGAAGGTTCGTGATATCCACAGATAAAGATGAAACATCGCCTGAACGGCTAGCATCGTGAGCTAAAGGTTCAATATTGTTAGGACGGATTGTAATGAAATCAATCCCATCTTTGATTTTCACTTTTTCGAATGCTTTACCTGAGAAAATCGGACGGATAAATACAGCGTCAGCACCTTCTCCTTCGATATCAGTAACATCAGAAATAAGACCTGATTTTAGTTTACTTGCCACTTTTGGTGACAAATCTTTGCCTAATGCCGTATGTCCGAAAACAACTGCATCTGGGCTTTCACTTTCAACAACTGCCATGAATGCCTGACTGAAGCCATCAGATGTATACGATTTCAAGTGTGGATGCTCAACAGTGACAGCACGGTCAGCTCCATAATGAATCATTTCAGTTGCTAATGATTGTACAGAGTCTCCAAGAAGAACTGCTACAACTTCTCCACCGCCTGAAATTTTCTTAGCTGCAGCGATAGTTTCAAAAGATACATTACGTAAAGCACCTTCACGTGCTTCACCCAGTACGATTACTTTTTTTGTCATGATGTGATTCCCTCCAATTACAAATCTTCAGATTCGATTAAATGACTTTTGCTTCTGTACGAAGTAATTGCACCAATTCTTGTACTTGGTTTGAAAGATCGCCTTGAAGTACGCGACCTGCTTCTTTTTTAGGAGGCAAATAAATTTCTATTGTCTCCGTTTTTGCTTCTACATCATCTTCATCGATATCCAAATCATCCAATTCCACTTCTTCAAGTGGTTTCTTTTTCGCTTTCATAATACCCGGTAAAGAAGGATAACGAGGTTCGTTCAAACCTTGTTGAGCGGTAACAAGTAAAGGTAATGACGTTTCAAGTACTTCAGAATCGCCTTCCACATCACGAACGATACTAACTTGTGTTCCGTTAATTTCTAATTTAGTAATAGTTGTTACATAGTTGATGTCCAACAAGTCGGCAACACGTGGTCCAACTTGTCCAGATCCACCATCGATGGCAACGTTACCAGCTAATATTAAATCTGGGTTTTTATCTTTCAAGTAATCTGCCAATATTTGAGCAGCTGTAAATTGGTCCATTTCGTCCAAATCATCTTCAGTGTTAATCAGAACTGCTTTATCAGCACCCATTGCAAGAGCTGTACGAAGTTGCTTTTCAGCTTCTTCCCCACCAATTGTCAATACAGTCACTTCGCCACCGTGTGCGTCGCGGACTTGAATCGCTTCTTCAATTGCATATTCATCGTAAGGGTTAATGATGAATTCAGCGCCGTCTTCCTGAATTTTGCCACCAGAAACGACAATCTTTTCTTCTGTATCAAATGTACGTTTTACCAACACATAAATATTCATGATGCAGACCTCCCAATACTTTTCATTATTTTCCTTTGAACGATGGTTCGCGCTTTTCGATAAATGCTGAAATGCCTTCTTGTGCATCTTCTGAAATGAAAACGGTTCCAAAAGAGTGTGCTTCAGCTTTCACACCTTCATCATAGGCATACGTTTTAGCGAATTGTAACATGTCAATTGCAGCTTTTAATGCAACCGGACTCTTCTTAGCAATTTTAGTTGCAATTTCCATTGTATTGGCCAGCAACTCTTCTTCCGCATAGGCACGGTTCGCCAAGCCCCATTGAACCGCTTCCAAACCGCTGATCGGTTCGCTCGTAAACAACATTTCTGCTGCTTTCGGCATCCCAACTAAACGTGGTAGGCGCTGAGTGCCCGCAAAACCTGGAATCAGACCAAGTTGTAATTCTGGCAATCCAAGTTTAGCATTTTCAGATACGATGCGAATGTGACAACTCATTGCGAGTTCCAGTCCTCCACCAAGTGCAGCTCCATGAATGGAAGCAATCACCGGTTTTGAGAATCTTTCAACGCGTTCAAAGATTTCTTGTCCACTTGCAGCCAATTCTGAAAACTCTTCCCCTGTTTTGATTGAAGTAAACTCTTTAATGTCCGCGCCCGCTGAGAAGAAACGTCCTTCTCCGTGTAAGACGATGACACGAACGCTGTCATCATGTTCAACAGCATTCAGTAATTCGTTTACCTCGAGAATAAGTGCTCGTGATAATGCATTTGCCGGCGGTCGATTAATCGTTACTTTCGCAACGTAATTTTCTACAGTCCAACTCAAAAACTCCATACACGTCCATCCCTTCACTTATGATTTCATACCACTCATTAATAAATGATGAACTTTCGGTGCCAATTTCATCAAATCGTACTTCTGTTCATTCATCACCCAAGTAGTAATCGTCTCATCAATTGTACCAAAGACCATGTGTCGCGCAAGACGAATATCTAATTCTTCATGAAATTCACCATTTTCCAATCCTTCAATTAAAATATCATCGAGCAACATTAAGTACTCTTTTAACACTTCATTGATTTTCAAGCGAATGTCTTTATTGGACTGTCTTAGTTCCAATTGAGTCACGATGGCTAAATGATGATCTGTTGCTAATACGCGAAAATGATTTTCTACCATTTTTAATAATTTTTCGGATGATGTCGTTCCATCACTTATAATTTTTTTCAGGTTTTCTACAAATAAGCCCATTTTTTCGTGGAAGACGGAAATTAAGATGTCTTCCTTGTTTTTAAAGTACAAATATATGGTTCCATCAGCGACGCCTGCTTGTTTCGCGATTTTAGAAACTTGTGCTTGGTGATACCCATTTTCTGCAATCACTACTACGGCTGCGTCAATTATTTGTTTGAATTTCGGTTTGTCTCGTTTCATAGATACCACCACCAAAAAAGATGAAATTATGAATGAGTGTTCATTCACAATTTCATCTTAAACTGAAGTACTAACGTTGTCAAGAAATGTTACGACGTTGCACTAGCTTCTCTATATTTATCTTTTTCTTCTTCAACTAAATTCCGTCGAAGAATTTTCCCGACTGCTGTTTTCGGTAACTCTTTTCTAAATTCATAGATTCTAGGCACTTTAAACGCTGCCAGATGTTCTCTGCAGAAAGTATTTAATTCTTCTTCTGAAACATGCTCGTTTTCTTTTAGGACAACATACGCTTTCACGGTTTCCCCTCGATAAGGATCAGGTACACCGATGGCAACACATTCTTGGATGGCTGGATGTTCGTATAGCACTTCTTCAATTTCACGCGGATAAATATTGAATCCCCCTGCAATGATCATATCTTTTTTACGATCTACAACATAGAAGAACCCTTTTTCATCCATATACCCCAAGTCACCAGTTAATAACCATCCATCGCGCATTGTATTTTCAGTATCTTCAGGACGGTTCCAATAACCTTTCATGATTTGTGGACCGCGCACACAAATTTCACCAATTTCATGTGGAGGCATTGGCTCAGTTGAATCAACTTGGAAAATTGCTGCTTCAGTATCTGGCCAAGGTACACCGACAGACCCTTTAATTCGTTCATTATCCCATATGAAATTAGCGTGTGTTACTGGAGAGGTTTCGGTTAAACCATAGCCTTCCACAAGTTTCCCACCAGTTACCTTTTCGAACTTTTCCTGAACCTCGACTGGTAATGGTGCAGAACCACTTAAACAAGCTTGAATGGACGATAAATCATATTTTGCGATATCCGGATGATTTAACAGACCAATATAAATAGTTGGTGCTCCTGGGAATAACGTCGGTTTCTGCTTATCTATCGTTTTCAAAGCAGAATCCACATCGAATTTAGGTAATAATACCATGCGGTTTCCAAGCATGACGGAAAGAATCATGACGGCAGTCATGCCATAAACATGGAAAAATGGCAGGATTCCCAAAATCGTTTCCTCGCCTTTTTTGCAGCGATATAACCACGCATCACACATCGAAGCATTGGCTATCAGGTTTTTATGCGACAACATAACACCTTTGGGGAATCCAGTTGTGCCTCCAGTGTATTGCAAAATCGCAACATCCTCTTCAAAGTCAAAAGGAATTTCTATTTCTTCTGCTTTGCCAACCTTCATGACTTCCGGGAACAAGTGATTCATCCCTCTATGCTCCACTTTTACTGAAAAACCGTATTGTTTCTTTTGTATAAATGGGTAAACCAAATTTTTCGGGAATGGTAAATAGTCTTTAATACCCGTTATAATTATGTTTTCAAGATTCGTTTCTTTAATAACTTTAGAAATACGAGGAAATAAAATATCGAGCGATAAGATTGCTTTCGCGCCAGAATCTTTCATTTGGTAAGCAATTTCTCTCTCTGTATAAAGCGGATTAGTTTGGACGACGATGCCACCTGCGTAAAGAATTCCATAATACCCAATAACGTTTTGAGGACAGTTTGGTAACATGATTGCCACTCTGTCACCTTTTTGAATACCAAGTGACCGCAAATAATTAGCAAACTTCAACGAAGATTCATAGAGTTCTCGGTAGGTAATGTCTTTTCCCAGAAAATGAATCGCAATCTTTTCCGGATAATCACGATAAGCATGTGTCAAATATGCTTGAACCGGAATCGGATCGTACGAAAGCGTATGTGGAATCTCCGGTGGATATTGAGCCAACCATGGTTTTGCCGTCATTTCTATTTTCCCCCTTTTTTAATCGTTTGAATATTCCTATTCTTTATTATAAAGAAAAATGAATCCGCTTACAATTAAATAAGAAAAAAGCATGGGACATTTTACACACCCCACGCAACTAAAGTCATTGTAAATATAAATACACGATGCCTACTACGATAAAAGCAACGCAGACACCGAGCAATATTTTCGATAATTTTTCCAAATGAATCCGCTCCTAAGAAATACTCGCCCCTATGACAAATGACAGGCCGACCGATATCGATAATGAAATGAATCCCACAGATCGGTTGTCATTCTCAATCTCACGGTCAATATTGAATTTTGGCGTTAAAAATTCAAACAGGAAATAGGCAATGATTAGCAATCCGAAACCGTATAAACCCCAGCCTATCATTTCAGGCAAAGAATTATGATTTTCGATGGAGTAACGAAAAATGTTTGCAACACCAAAAATTTTCCCACCTGTCGCCAGAGCGACTGCTAAATTACCTTTTTGGATTTCTTCCCAATTCTTATATTTTGTGACAATTTCAAAAACAATCATGGTCAATATCAAACATAAGATGACCACACTGAAATAGCCGGCTGTTTCAACTAATGGGTGTTGCCAAAAATCCATCCCTAACATATGTTAACTCCTTTAGACGTTTTGTAGCTTGTACGATTGAAATGGATTTAGGTTTCAAAAAACTTTTATCCGATATGAGAATGAGTTTAAGGATAACGCTTATTTTAATTCCACAACCGTAACGCCGTGTCCGCCCTCTCCTGCTTCTCCAAAGCGATAACTTTTCACGCGAGAGTGATTCTTTAGAAACTGTTGAATTCCTTGTCTTAACGCTCCCGTGCCTTTCCCATGAATAATCGATACTTGATGGTAACTGGATAATACAGCATCATCAATATATTTCTCTGCTCGCAGGATGGCGTCTTCATACCGTTCTCCACGTAAATCTAGTTCCAGTTTCACATATGTGTCGCGCCCTTTTACATGGGTCATTGCAACAGTTTGTTTGGGTTTTTCTGGTTTGATATATTCTAGGTCGGATTCAGGTAGTTTCATTTTCAGAATCCCGATTTGAACACTCCATTCGGAGTCGGAAACTTTATCAAGCAGAATACCTTTTTGTCCATAACTTAACACTTTGACTTCGTCGCCAACTGTTAATGTCATTTCTCGTTCTTTGATTTGTTTTTGTTTCTTCAGTACTGAATTTTCCGGTGCCGCTTTTTCAAGTCGCTTGCGCACATCGATCAATTCATGGTCTTTAATTACATGTTGAGCATTTTTTTGCATGCTTCGAAGTTCACTGATAATACTTTCGGCTTCTCTCTTCGCTTCATCCACTAATTTTCTAGCTTTGTCTTTCGCCTTTTGTTCAAGCTTTTCTTTTTGTTCTTCAAGCTGATGCAACTGGCTTGTCAAATCTGCTTGTATTTTTTCGGATTCTATTCGTAAAGCATGCGATTTTTCTGCATCTCTTTCCGACTGCTTGCGACTTTCTTCAAGTGAAGCGATCATTGACTCCACTTCATGACGGTCGGTCCCTGTAAATGATTGCGCATGTTTAATAATGTGCTGAGGCAAACCTAGTCTTTTGGAAATCTCGAATGCATTACTGCGACCGGGTACACCAATTAACAGCTTGTATGTCGGACTTAACGATTCAACATCAAATTCAACACTGGCATTTGCAACACCTGGTCGATTGTATCCATATGCTTTAAGTTCAGGGTAATGAGTCGTCGCCATTACACGAGCGCCTCTTCCGTGCACTTCATCCAGTATCGAAATGGCCAAAGCAGCACCTTCCTGTGGATCTGTTCCTGCTCCTAGCTCATCAAATAGCACGAGGCTACGTTCATCAAATTTAGATAATATATCCACGATGTTGACCATATGGGATGAGAATGTACTCAAACTTTGTTCAATCGATTGTTCGTCTCCGATATCGGCGAAAATTTGATCAAACACTGTTATTTCTGATCCATCCAATACAGGAATCGGCAGTCCTGCCTGTGCCATTAAGGTACACAGTCCCACTGTCTTCAAAGTCACAGTTTTACCACCTGTGTTCGGTCCTGTAATGACTATCGCTGTAATATCGTCACCGAATTCAATCGTGTTGGCTACCGCTTCCTCGATGTTTAACAGAGGATGACGAGCCTTCACTAACCGAATAATTCCACGGTCATTGACAGCTGGCTTTGTACATTTGTTTGCTTGTCCGTATTTTGCTTTCGCTAAAATCACATCAATTTCACCTAAAATTTGGACCAGAACAAATATATCATGGGCAACTGCTTGTACCTCGAGGGACAACGCCAACAATATACGTTCGATTTCTTCCTGCTCTTTCATTTTCAGGCGGCGAATTTCATTGTTTGCCTGTACGACAGCATCCGGTTCGATGAACAACGTCTGACCAGATGAAGATTGATCATGGACTATGCCTCCGTAGTTTCCGCGATACTCCTGTTTTACTGGAATAACGAATCGATCATTGCGGATCGTGATGATTGAATCTGATAACATTTTCGATGCATTTTTTCCCCGTGTATAACTTTCCAGTTTTTCACGAACGCGACTTTCCTGTGCCCGTAATTGCTGGCGGATTGTCCTAAGCTGTGTGCTGGCACTATCCAGGACAGCCCCGTTGTCATCTATACATGCGATAATCTCATGTTCAAGCGCAGTAAGAATCGGCAAAGCTTGTTTTCGTTCCAGGAAGTACGGAATGTTTATATCTTCCGACTCCTCTACGGCTTCAAAAAATTGACGTAATATACGGCTGGCACGAATGGTGCTGGCGATTTCCATCAATTCAGTCGGGCTTAACATGCCACCGATTTGTGCACGTTTTGCATGTCCGCGCACATCAAATATGCCACCCATCGGAACATTCCCCCGTACACGCAGAACGGATAACCCTTCATCCATTTCGTCCAAAAGTTTTACCACAGTATCAAGCTCAATAGATGGTTCAAGTAAATCCAAATGGGTTTTGCCAAGTGATGATGTACAAAAACTCGCAACTTGGTCTCTCACTTTATCAAATTCAAGTGTATTCAATGCGCGTTTGGCGATCATTTCAACACCTCCATTACTTCAAATATTTTATCAATTTCTCATAAGACCACGTATTGACGATTGTGTCCTGTTTCAGCCATGCTTTTTGGGCATATTTCACGCCGATGTCCATGAATCGCAAATGGTCGATGCTATGTGCATCGGTATTAATTGCAATCGGTACATTTAACTTCTGAGCTTCAACTAAATATTCAGTCGCCAAATCCAAGCGATGAGGATTTGCATTCAACTCAAGGATTTTTCCGTACTCAGCAGCCCATTTGATTAACTGGTGGACATCTGGATCATAGCCATTTCGTTGTCCGATTATACGGCCAGTCGGATGCGCAATCATATCAACATGTGGATTTTTCATGGCCGTCAATAGACGATCCATGATCTTTTCCTGCGGTTGGCTGAAGCTTGAATGAATGGATGCTATGACAAAATCGAGTTGTTCCAACAGTTCATCATCAAAGTCGAGAGAACCGTCAGGCAGTATATCCATTTCGGTACCAGCCAACAATTTAATATCAGGAAATGACTTTTGAATTTCTTTAATTTCAGCCATTTGCTGACGCAACCGATCAGCAGACAACCCATTTGCTACACGCAAGTAATGAGAATGATCGGTGATGGCAACATGTGTGTATCCTTTTGCAAGGCAAGCTTCAACCATTTCACTCAATGAATGTGCACCATCTGACCACGTTGTGTGCATATGCAAATCGGATCGAATATCATTCACTTGAATAAGTGTTTCCAATTCATCTTGTCGGTCAAACTCTCGGGAATCTTCCCGTACTGGTGGCGGAAAATAAGGAAGGCCAAAATGGGCAAAAAATTCTTCTTCAGACTCAAAAGTTTGATTCGAGCCATCTTCTTGCTCCACTCCATACTCACTAATTTTCTTTCCTTGTGCTTTAGCGATTTGACGCAACTTCACATTATGATCCTTCGATCCAGTAAAATGGTGTAACGCAGTGGTATATGCAGCAGGTTCAACCAATCGAAAATCCACATCGATCATTTCTTCATAATCAAGCGTAACGGATACTTTGGTATCTCCAGCTGCGATAATTTCAGATACGGGCAATGCTTTCAATAAAGTTTCCCGAACAGTAACCACATCTGAGGTAGCAATGATAAAATCTAAATCTTTACTTGTTTCTTTTACACGTCTGAAACTGCCAGCCACAGAGAATTTATCAATTTGTTTAATTCCACTTAATACTGCTTCGATTATTGACACGGCTGATTCCAAACGCCAAATTGGCAAACGGTCCGGTCTAGAATTGAACTGTTCAAGTTCTTTCAGGATTTTCTCTTCCGTTTTTGCTCCAAATCCGGCAAGTGACTGGACTTTCCCTTCGTCACAGGCTTGCTTTAAAGACTCAGCAGAATCTACCCCTAGTTCCTGGTACAGCTTGGCTATTTTTTTTCCACCGAGACCAGGCAATTTCAATAAAGGTAAGAGTCCACTTGGAACCGAAGATTCCAACTCTTCCAGTACAGTCGATTTCCCCGTTTCAATCAATTCTTCGATAACAGCAGCTGTGCCTTTTCCGATGCCTTTTATTTTCGTGACATCGTCCATTTCAGCCAAACTTCTTGCATCCAGTTCAAGGGCTTGTGCTGCTTTTCGGAAAGCCGATACTTTAAAAGGATTTTCTCCTTTAAGCTCCATATATAAAGCGATTTTTTCCAACGTTCGAATGATGATTTTCTTATTCATATATCTTCCCTCGTCCCTGATAATTTGATTTTCACGGGCAATTATATGACCGTGAAATAGCAGAATGAGTTTTGTATTAAATACGAATTTATCGGTTATGAATACTCACAGGCAAAGCAAGATTCTGACGCTTTAAAAAAACTTCTCTCGAGAAGAGAGAAGTCACTTATTCAGTATAGATGTACCACCAGTTTTTAACCGTCTCTGATAAAATTGGCGTACTTTTAAGCATGGACTCCGCTAAATTTGAATTCTCGATCAAATTTTGGAACGGGTCTATCGGCAATAATGCAATGACGTACATTACGATAAACAACAATATGTAGAATTCGATAAAGCCTAAAATTGCACCTGCAATCCTGCTGATGAATCCCAGTACCGGTAAGTAAGAAAGGAAATCAAACATGGATGCAACTAGTTGTAATGCAAATTTCACGACAAAAAAGATGAGTGCAAATGCAATTAATTGATAAAACGTCTGATCCAGATCCAATTTGTCGATTGCAAATGTCAGCCTTGAACTCGAGTCGACAGTAGGATATGGAATCCACAACACAAATTTTTCAGCGAGTGGTTTATAATAGGAGTAGGCAACGATGAGTGCAATAATGAATCCAGTCATATGAATCAATTGGACGATTAATCCTCGTTTTGCACCTACAAATAATCCTGCTGCTAATAAAACTATAATCAGTATATCTAACATGTATTCAACCCTTTAACCTTTTGATTTCTTCTTCTAGTTGTTCTACTTGTTCTTTTAATTTAACATATTCATGGACTGTATTGACCGCTGTAAGAACAGCCAACTTAGAACTATCTAATGAGGGATTGTGCGAATTGATTTCTCGCATTTTATCGTCAACCATAGAGGCAACCAGTCGCATATGACCGCTAGTTTCCGAACCTAGCATTTTATACGTTTGACCATATATATCTACTGAAACTCGTATTTTATGTTGCTCTGACAAAGGTTACCCTCCTCATCAAAAATCCTATAAATAATCATACCATGAAATACCTGCACATGTGAATAAGTAGCCAAAGAAAGGAAAGTGTTAATGTCGAACGAAGTGTTGCAACTATCTCCTATACAATTAAAAGAAGTTTTTACTCATTATGCAAATAATAGAATTGAGCGAAACGCACCAGGTGTCGTCTTCGCAGCGAAACTACCAGACACCTCCATCACAGCCTATAAATCTGGCAAAGTATTGTTTCAAGGGAGTGGTTCTACACGCGAAGCGATGCGCTGGGGAACATTAGAGGAGAAAGCAGGTAAAAAAGTGAGTTCCGCAAAAGGAGATACTCTACCTGAAGGTTTTGCTTTAAAATCTGTTATTGGTTCTGACGAAACGGGAACCGGTGATTTCTTTGGCCCTATGACGGTTGCCGCATGTTACGTGCCTGCTGATAAAATCGAACTTATTCATTTCCTTGGTGTAAAGGATTCCAAAATGCTAACAGATGACCTCATGCGGAAAATAGCACCCGACTTAAAAAGCACACTGACACACAGCATATTGATTCTGGGCAATGAGAAGTACAATACCGTCCAAGCAAAAGGCTGGTCACAAGGGAAAATAAAAGCCTTGTTGCACAATCAGGCGTTGAAGCATGTGCTCTCAAAAATAGCTCCTGAAAAACCAGAGTTCATTTTAATCGACCAATTTGCCGAACGTGGCATTTACTACAATCATGTGAAAGCAGAAAAAGAAATCATTCGTGAGAATGTGCTTTTCTCAACAAAAGCTGAACAATTACATGTATCTGTGGCAGCCGCTTCCATATTGGCGCGTGTCGCCTTTTTGGAGGAAATGGATAAGCTCAGTTTAAAAGCAGGAGTGACTATTCCAAAAGGTGCGAGTTCGAAAGTGGATGAAGTCGCTGCCCGAATTTACTTGAGCAATGGCGAGGAATTTCTTTCATCCATTACTAAAAAACATTTCGCCAACACAGGTAAAGCACTGGCTATTGCTAACAAGAAAAGAAGACAATAAGAGCAAACAATCCACCTCTATATACGAGGTGGATTGTTTTGTTTCCTACATATGTACTTGGTTTTTACAAAGGATAAAATCTGTCGTAGAGTAAAGCATTGCCAAAATGAAAAGGCTATTCCCATTCACCAATTGGTAAGTGGAAATAGCCTTTATTTTATCCTCGAAGTTGTGCGTTGCCTTCTTCTTCAAGTGCTTTTAGCACTTTCGAATGAGCCTTCACGACTTCTTCATCTGTTAATGTACGTTCTGGATCTTCGTAAGTTAGTGAGAATGCAACCGATTTATGACCTGGTTCCATTTTCTCTCCTTCGTATAAATCGAAGACGCGGATATCTTTCAATAACTTCCCACCAGCTGCACGGATAATCTGTTGTAAGTTGCCTGCAGCTTGCGTGCGATTTACGACTAAAGCGATATCACGTGAAATGGATGGGAAACGTGGTACTGGTGTATACAATAATGGCTCTAATGCGAAATTCAGTATTTTCGCCATGTTCAATTCCATTACATACGTTTCTTTCAAATCACGTTTCTTTTGTTCTGTTGGGTGCAATTGACCGACAACACCAATCACTTCATCTGCCAACTTCACTGACGCAGTTCGTCCTGGATGTAATCCATCCACTTGAGCTTGCTCAAATGATACATGTTTTTCTAATCCAAGCTTCGCAAATAGCCCTTCAATGATTCCCTTTAATACAAAGAAATCGACTGTTTTGCGTTCGCCTTGCCAGCTATGGTCAAGCCATTTGCCAGTCATTACTGCCGCCACATGCTCTTCTTCAGATGGAAGTCCTTCTGATGTTTCACCAAGGAACACTGAACCCGTTTCAAACAATGTCACCGAATCAGCTTTACGCGCAACGTTGTAGCTTGCTGCTTCCAATAAATGCGGAATTAATGACTGACGCAAAGTGCTGCGATCTTCGCTCATTGGCATCAACAATTCTGTTACTGGAGCCGTTTCAAGAGCAAATCGCTGTGCAAGTTCTTTTGAAGTTAATGAGTACGTAATTGCTTGATGCAAGCCTGCACCTTCAAGGAAGTTGCGAACTAAGCGACGTTTTGCTTGATAAGGTGATAAACCACCCGGTGTTGATTCACCTTCAGGCAAGGTCATCGGAATATCATCATATCCGTAGATACGCGCAATTTCTTCCACGATATCTTCTTCTATTTGAATATCCTGGCGACGAGTTGGTGCTTTAATATAAAGCAATCCATTCGCTGCTTCGAAATCAAATTTCAGACGGTTTAAAATTGACGTCATTTCTTCTAAAGAAATTTTCATTCCTAAACGATTGTTAATAAAATCAGGTGATACGATGACTTCTTTTTGAGATTTATCCAACTCATCAAATTTCACACTTCCTTGCAGTACTTCTCCTCCTGCAAGTTCGGCTATCAGTTGGGCAGCTCTTTCTGCAGCTACTTCCACACGGTTAGGATCCACGCCTTTTTCAAAGCGAGAACTCGCATCACTACGTAGGTTGTGATCTTTTGAAGTTTGACGGACAGAAGCTGGTTTGAAATAAGCTGACTCAATAACCACTGTTGTCGTGCCTTCATGTACTTCTGAGTTTGCCCCACCCATAACACCTGCGATTGCCACTGGTTCTTGACCATTTGTGATGACTAAATGATGAGCTTGTAATTCACGTTCTTGGTCATCCAAAGTGGTAATTTTTTCGCCTGCATGTGCTGCTCTGACAACGATTTCTCCCGTTTGTAAACGGTCGTAATCAAATGCATGAAGCGGTTGACCATATTCCATTAAGACGTAGTTCGTTACGTCCACAACGTTGTTATGAGGTCGTACACCTGCAGCCATCAAGCGTTGTTGTAACCATAATGGCGATTCGCCGATGACAACATTTTTGACGACTTTTGCCACGTACATCGGGTTTGCATCTACATCTTCTACGCGAAGTTTCAAGACGTTTTCTGCTACTTCACTAGACGAAGCATAGTTGATTTCAGGATATTTCATATCTTCAGATAGAATGGCACCTACTTCATACGCCACACCAAGCATACTCATCGCATCAGCACGGTTAGGCGTCAAGCCTAATTCAAGTACCGTATCGTTTAATCCTAAAATTTCAAGTGCATCTGCACCAGCTTGTGTATCTGCAGGTAAAACGTATATTCCTTCAGCATACTTTTTAGGTACAAGCTTCCCTTCAATCGCAAGTTCTTGAAGGGAACAAATCATCCCGTTCGATTCTTCGCCACGAAGCTTCGCTTTTTTGATTTTCATGCCGCCTGGTAATACAGCGCCAGGACGTGCAACAATTACTTTTTGACCTGCTGCGATATTCGGTGCGCCACAAATAATTTGTGTCACTTCTTCTCCGACATCCACTTGGCAAATCGATAATTTATCCGCTTCAGGATGCTTGCCGCATTCCAATACATGACCTACAACTACGTTTGTCATGCCATGTGAGCGGTCGATAACTGCGTCCACTTCGATTCCTGAACGAGTAATTTTTTCAGCGAGTTCAGCCGGAGCCAACCCTTTAGTATCAATATAATCTGCTAGCCATTTTGTAGAAACGAGCATGTGATCTCCTCCTTACACTTCCGTCCGGTGGAATTGCGATACGAATCGCACATCATTTGTATAAAAATGACGAATGTCTTCCACTCCATATTTCAACATCGCAATGCGTTCTGGTCCCATACCAAATGCAAATCCTGACAGACGTTTTGAATCGTATCCTGCCATTTCCAATACATTTGGATGTACCATACCTGCACCTAAAATTTCAATCCAGCCTGTTTTTTTACAAACATTACAGCCACTGCCGCCACATTTGAAACAAGAAATGTCCATTTCAACCGAAGGCTCAGTGAACGGGAAGAAACTTGGACGCAGACGAATTTCACGATCGTCTCCAAACATTTTCTTCGCAAATACTGATAACGTTCCTTTTAAATCACTCATACGAATGTTTTCGCCAATCACAAGTCCTTCGATTTGTGTAAATTGGTGTGAATGCGTCGCGTCATCATTATCACGTCGATAAACTTTACCAGGGCAAATAATTTTGATGGGTTCTCCACCTTTTGCTTCCATTGTGCGTGCTTGCACTGGGGATGTATGAGTACGCAGTAAAATATCTTCCGAAATGTAGAATGAATCTTGCATATCACGAGCAGGATGCCCTTTTGGCAAGTTCAATGCTTCGAAATTGTAGTAGTCTTTTTCTACTTCAGGTCCTTCAGCAATTTCATAGCCCATGTTGATGAACAGGTCTTCGATTTCTTCCACGACACGTGTCAGTGGATGATGATTTCCAGTTTTTACTGGACGACCCGGCAATGTCACATCAATTGATTCATTTTCAAGTTGTTGTTGAATGGCAGCGTCTTCTAAAATAACTAGGCGCTCATCGAGTACAGCGGTTACTTCTTCACGGACTACATTGACCAAGGCACCCATTTGCGGACGTTCTTCAGCCGGAAGTTTACCCATCCCTTTTAACAAATCGGTAATCGGTCCTTTTTTCCCTAAATACGCAACACGTACGTCTTGCAGTTCTTTCACAGTTGAAGCGGCTTGAATTTTGCCGATCGCTTCGTCTTTCAATTGTTGTAATTGTTCTTGCATGTGTACATCTCCTTCCATGAAGTAAAGCAATGTTTAATAATACTGTTGTTTAGCTTGCATTTGCGCTTGCCGCATGTTCCGCATGAAGTGGGACATGAAGGTGTTGCCACAATTTTTTTTTGCGACGAGTAACCGCAGGAGTAGAACGTGGCGTTTTTAACCTTCGTTTCTTTTCATGCAAGGCGCAAATGCACTCTTTCGTTTTTCAATATCAACAACATTCATTAACATAGCAAAAAATAAAAAAACCCCGCCCCTAAAAAAGGGACGAGGAACATTTTCGCGGTACCACCCTGATTACTACGCTGAGAATCCAGACGTAATCACTTCATTGAATTAACGGCTCTTCACCGGCGCACCTTTACAGCAATTGCTGGTCCTGATGGCAGCTAACGGGGTGAACTTCGATGAATCTTTACTATTTGCACTCACAGTCTCGGTGCAAACTTCCTGAAATAAAGGGTTTCATGTACTCTTCCCGGTCACAGCTTTTGAATGTATCAAATTAGATACTATTATACGCTCGAATTACGGTTTCATCAACATTCAATTTGATTGAGGAATTAATGTGTATAAAAGAATACCTGTCGCGACCGCTACGTTTAATGATTCAGCTTGTCCTAGCAATGGAATTTTCAAATTCGTATCTGTTTGAACAAGAAGCTCTGGCGAAAGCCCGCTTCCTTCATTGCCCATAATCAATGCAAATCGCGCTTGAGGTTTCACTTGGTTATATAGTACTGATTCGTCCAATGATGTACCGTACACAGGTATTTCCTGCTCCTTGCAGATTTGAACCCATTGAGATAAATCGCCTTTGACTATCGGAATATGAAAGTGCGAACCTTGACC
>NZ_JBFUIO010000037.1:0-25396 GCF_056401835.1 Paenisporosarcina sp. P4_D4
ATATCTATTTGATGAAAGCAGTTTTGAATAAAGGAGAGAAGCGCGTGACGACAAATGAATCACAAATCATCAAAATTCTGGCCGAAGAACGCAATATGAGAAAAGCTGCGGAACGACTTTTCCTATCTCAACCAGCATTATCCCAACGCCTTCAATCCATTGAAAARGAGTGGGGGGCTCAACTTTTTCTTCGTTCCCAAAAAGGCTTGACTGCGACACCAGCTGGCGAGATTGTCATCCAATTTGCTATTGATACGATTGCCAAACAAGAAGAAACATTTGAACTCATACAATCGATGACATCAAAAGTACACGGCACTTTAAAAATTGCTTGTGCTTCAATTGTCGGACAGAACTGGTTGCCGACAGTCTTGAAAGATTTTGTCACGAAATATCCTGAAGCAAAAATATCCCTTATCACAGGATGGAGTTCTGAAATCGTAAAATCTCTTTACGATGGAGAGGCTCACATCGGCATCGTCAGAGGACATACGGAATGGAAAGGTACGAAAATCCATCTTTTCCGGGACACTTTGTATCTGGTTGATCAAGAGCTAAAGGAAGTAGAAGATGTTTTGTCAACCGACAGACCTTTTATTCAGTTCAAAAGTGATTCCAATTACTATCAAGAAATTCAGGCGTGGTGGCAACGCCATTTCTCTTCGAGTCCTAGGCGCCAGATTACGGTGGATCAGATAGAAACGTGTAAACAAATGGCATTGAATGGAATTGGCTATGCCATCCTGCCATCAATTACTTTAAGTGGATTGGAAAAAGTAAATAAAATTGCCTTAACGAATCAAGCAGAAGAATTTGAATTGACTCGTGATACTTGGTTAATTGGTTATGAATCAGCTTTTGAATTGAGACAAGTAGAAGCATTTGTGAATGTTGTGGAAGAACATGCAAAAATATTGCATGATTATTCAAATTAAATAGATGTAATCTTTTCAGATTTCCTGTACAATTAGTCCATATTTAAGATTGAAAGGAGTTCAACAAGAATGAAACAGATGGATGCATATGAAATTATTTCTTATATTCAACACGCTAAAAAATCAACGCCGGTAAAGGTTTATGTAAATGGTGAGAACTTACAGAATCTTTCTTTCGGAGAAAACACAAAAATATTTGGCGAAGGCAATTCACTTGTACTTTTCGGAGAATGGTCTGAAATTGAAGCTGCCTTGACTTTGCATAAAGAACAAATTTCAGATATTGTCGTTGAAAATGATCGACGTAATTCAGCAATTCCATTAGTGGATCTAAAAGGGATCAATTCCCGTATTGAACCTGGAGCGTTTATTCGCGATCAAGTGGATATCGGCAATAACTGTATCATTATGATGGGGGCAGTTATTAATATTGGAGCTGTAATTGGTGATGGCTCTATGATTGATATGGGTGCCATTCTTGGGGGACGTGCAACTGTCGGCAAAAACTGTCACATTGGGGCAGGAGCTGTGTTAGCGGGCGTCATTGAGCCACCTTCAGCAATGCCAGTAATTGTGGAAGACGATGTACTTGTTGGAGCAAACGCAGTTGTATTAGAAGGCGTGAAAATTGGAAAAGGTGCAGTTGTTGCAGCAGGAGCCATTGTTACAAAAGATGTTCCTCCATATACAGTCGTTGCGGGAACGCCAGCGAAAGTAATCAAAGAAATCGATGATAAAACAAAATCAAAAACAGAAATCATGCACGAACTTCGTCAATTGTAGGAAGCGATGATGAAAACTCTTCAACAAATACGACGTGATTTACATCAAATTCCTGAAATCGGTTTTCAAGAATTTAAAACACAAGCCTATTTATTAGAGGAAATTCAATTGCTGAATCAAGAACGGTTAACTGTCGTGAAGTGGAAAACAGGGATTGTTGTCCATGTTAAAGGGATTGATCCCAAAAAGACAATAGGTTGGAGAACTGATATTGATGGACTCCCTATCAATGAACAAACGGGGTTTTCCTATCAATCAACTCATACGGGTTATATGCATGCATGTGGTCATGATATCCATATGACAGTCGCACTTGGGCTGTTAAGACAGCTTAATCAAACGCCCATAAATGATAATATTGTATTCCTGTTCCAACCAGCAGAAGAAGGTCCTGGTGGAGCACTGCCAATGCGGGAATGGTTAAAAGAGAAACATCCAGAATTTCTACCTGATGTGATCTTAGCTTTTCATATTGCCCCGGAGTATCCTGTCGGCACGATTGCGACTCGTCCAGGTCTACTGTTTGCGAATACATCAGAGTTATTCATTGATTTATATGGTGTCGAAGGACATGCGGCGTATCCACATCGCACGAAAGACATGACGATTGCCGCAGCCAGTCTATTGCTCCAACTGCAGACGATTGTCAGTCGTGCAATCAATCCGTTGGAATCTGCTGTGGTGACAATTGGGAAAATGACTTCCGGTGCTGTTCAAAACATCATTTCGGGTCATGCCCGTTTAGAAGGTACAATCCGTACGATGGATGCAGTAACGATGCAAACAGTTAAAGAACGAATTGAAGCACTGTGTAAATCGACTGAAATTGCTTTTGATTGTAAAGTGCATATTGATTATGGCTCATCTTACTATCAAGTATTTAATTCAGAAGAAATTACCCAAAACTTTTTATCATTTGCCAATCATGATGATACAACAAATGCAGTCCATTGTGACCCAGCCATGACTGGGGAAGACTTCGGCTATTTCCTTCAAGAAATTCCTGGCTTCCTATTTTGGGCTGGCGTTGATTCATCGTATGGTCTGCACAATGCCAAGTTGAATCCTGATGAAAAAGTAGTGGATTATCTCGTTCCATTTACAGAATCTTATATACGTTCGCTTTCGAATCATGATAACGATTAGTTATCATGATTTTTTTAAGTCTCAAATCGTTAGGATAACCATTTTATGGTCATTTGTTGATAAAAATGTATTTTTCTAGTTTTTTAAGGAACTTATAGATAGACAATTCGTACTAATCAATATAGAGATAAGGGGGAAAGAAAATGAAGCAAACTATTCGGTGGTGTTTTGCATTAAGCATATTATTTTTGCTTAGTCTTATGCCGATTACAGAAGCATACGCAGCACCACAACTGGAAGTAAAAGCTACTGCAGGCTTTMAAAATAAAATCAAATATGGAGAAGGATTGCCTCTGACTGTCACCGTAGTTAATTCAGGAGACGAATTTTCAGGTGATTTGGTGATTGATTATTCCGAATCCTACGGAATAGGTTCAGCAAAAGCTATCCCATTTACGATTGGTAAAGGTGAAACCAAAACACTAAATCTGGCTTTACCAGGATTATCAGAAGATATGGCCTATAACTCTGACTATCAAATGTTTTATTTTTACGAAGATGACTGGGAGAATGGAAAGGAAATTTCATATAAAGGGAATAAAAGTATCCGCCCCAATTCTTTTGGTCAAGATACAACTTTCTTCCTTACGTTAACTGAGAGCGCAGACCGTTTGCGTGCCTTATCCACTGTGAAAATGGTGGGTATGGGAGGCTCACAAATTATCCACTTAGGACAGATGAAAGATTTCCAATTCCCGACGGACAATGCTGCGTATGACCTTGCCAATTATTTAGTGATTGATGAGTACGTATTGGGAGATTTGGAACAGGAACAGCAACAAGCGATTCTTGACTGGGTTCAAACTGGAGGGGTTGTTCTTGTTGGGGCATCAGATAATACAAGTGCTGAACTTGGTTTATTATCTGAAAAGCTGCCACTAACTTTGACCGATGAACGAAAAACACTAAAAGCAGAAAAATTAACTGTATTCGCCAATAATAAGGAGTTTACAGAAGACATAGCAATTTTTGGAGCAAAAGCAAATGAGGGATCTCGTGTCGTTATGAAGTCTGATAACGAACCAATCGCTGCTATAAATTCCATAGGAAAAGGTGCAATCATTCAAACAGCTTTTTCACTTGGTGATGAACCTCTTTCTAAACAAGCCAATTACTCATTCCTATTGACAGAGCTAATCAAAAAAGCCAATGTTAATCAAATTTATCAAAATTATGGTGGTCAAAATATAAAAGAACAAATGACAAACGAAGTGGGACAGATGAACGAACTGTTTCCTTCATTCCAAGTATCTACGCCATTAATGATTACCATTGTCATCATTTACATTATTCTGGTCGGACCATTATTATATTTCCTATTAAAAAGAAAAGATAAGCGGGAACACGCATGGTGGATTATCCCGGCAATCTCCATTTTGGCTTCTTTAGCCATTTTTGCTTACGGTGCTAAAGATCGCCTTGTGCGTCCTCAAATTCAACAATCAAGTTTTTATGAAGTTCAAGCCGATGGCAGTCTCTCTGGATATTACGTCGAGTCCCTGCTTTCCAATCGCAGTGGAAACTTCAATTTTGAGGCTGAAAACGGAACGACCATGGTTGCTTCAAAACGAATGAATCCATTCGCAGATAACTCCGGCAATGTGCAAGCAATGTCGATTTTAAATGAACAGGCAGATAAGGATCAATTGACCGTACGAGATGTTGGGTATTGGTCCGTTTCATCCGTCCTTGGAGAATCCAATATACAAGAAGTGGGTCAATATGCTATTGATTTGACGGTTGAGGGTGGAAATGTTCGGGGAACTGTGAAAAATGAATTCCCATTTGCTCTGAAGGATGTTGCCATTTGGTCAGGATCAAAAATGATTAACCTCGGAGATTTAGAATCAAATGAGTCCGTTGAGGTGAATGAACCAATAGGATCGGCATTATTGGTACCAATTGCTATGAGCAACGGTTCACAACAATACATGGGATTTAGTTCAGCAATGAAAGCGGCTGACCTACCTAAAGAACGTAAAAATAGTTTGATTCGCATGTCGCAAATGACAGGTGAACAAAAAACACAACCTGCAATTGTTGCACATACAGAAGATGCAATCGTACCTGTATCCTTGAAGGATGCGCGTGCAGAAATGTCAGCAATCAATATGATTTACCAGACATTCTCACCAAAAACCATCTTTTCTGGTGAATTTACTTTACCGTCTTCATCTTTCGATATTACTGTGAACACAGAAGAAACGTCCGGTTATTATAATCAAATGAGTGAAAGTAAGTTCGAATGGTTTATGTCAAATGGTTCGTATTCATATGAATGGACGATTCCAAGTAACGTACCGGTGAAAGACGTAAAATGGAAAGAACTTCAATTAGCAAATACTGACACTTCTTCGATTTCAGTGGAAATTTATAATGTTGCTACAAAGACATTTGAAGAAGTTACAAGCGGACGATTTTCTATCAAAGAAAATATAGAACAATATATTTCAGCTGATGGGAAAATTAAGTTCAAAGTGAATAAACAAGCTTCAAACGGTGACGATTATACTCGTTTGCCAGAATTACGCTTAAAAGGGGAGGTCCAAAAATGATTGAAATTAAAGGGCTTACCAAAAAATACGGCTCATTTTACGCATTGAACGACTTAAATTTAACTTTAAGTGAAGGTACTGTATTTGGATTTGTTGGAGCCAATGGGGCAGGGAAATCCACCACCTTTTCTATATTAGCTACTCTTCTGCAACCGACTGCCGGGGATGCATTTATTAATGGGAAGAGTGTTAAAACTGAACCGCATGAAGTTCGAAAGCAGATTGGTTATATGCCAGACTTTTTCGGTGTATATGACCAATTAAAAGCAGACGAGTATCTTGATTTTTATGGAGCAAGTTACGGCATTCCTGAAACTGAGAGAGCACAGCTTATTCCTCAGTTATTGGAACTTGTGAATTTGTCACATAAACGATATGAATACGTTGATTTGCTTTCACGGGGAATGAAGCAACGTTTATGTCTGGCACGGGCATTGATTCATGATCCGAAAGTATTGATTTTGGATGAACCTGCCTCTGGATTGGATCCAAGGGCGCGTGTTGAAATGCGCGATATTTTAAGGCAACTGAAAGGAATGGGGAAGACTATCCTTATTTCTTCACATATCTTGCCTGAGCTTGCTGAAATGTGTGATGAAATCGGCGTGATTGATGGAGGCAAACTGATTGCTCATGGCTCCGTCTCCGATATTCAGGCTCAATTAAAAGGAGAACGTCTCATTACGGTAAAACTTAAAGGGTTACCTGATCGTGCAGCAAAGTTCTTTGAAGAAGATCCATTTGTTACAGGAATTGAACAACTGCCTGAGGAACACACAATTACGTTTAAATATCGCGGGTCAGAAGATGATCAGATGCGCTTACTGAAGCATGCAATAGAAGAGAATTTGTCTATTTTGTCATTTGCTGAGCAAGAAACAGATTTAGAGGATGTCTTTATGGAAATAACGAAAGGAGTGGAGACAGTATGAGACTCAATGTGAATAATCCGGTTCTCGTTAAAGAAGTGAAGCTCCGCTTCCGATCGCTGAAAAGTTTCACCGGTATTTTGTTTTATTTGATTGCCATGAGTATTTTTGTATTTGGTTTCATCTTTTTGACGACAGCTTTTACTGGTACCGGCTTTTTCAGACCAGAAGAGAGTTTCTTCCTGTTTGGCTTACTAACGTTCATCCAGTTAGGGTTAATCTTGTTTATTACACCTGGCTTAACGGCAGGAACCATCAGTACGGAACGTGAAAAACAAACGCTTAATATTTTGTTGACCACATCACAAAGTTCCCTACAAATCATTCTAGGTAAATTATCTTCATCCATCGCATTTTTGGTGTTGATGCTTATTGCAGGACTGCCAATTTATAGTTTGGTGTTCTTATTCGGTGGCATATCACCGGGGCAATTAGGTTTGATTTTCCTTTTCTTCTTTTTAACCATGATAACTGTAGGGAGCATTGGTGTTATGTTTTCAACCATCACCAAAAAGACAATTGTCTCCATGATTGCAACATATGGGACGATGATTTTCCTGGCAGGAGTTACAGCCTTTTTCTTCATGATTACTATACAAGTAAACATGTTGGGTTCGGGAGCTACTCCAAGTCCATCACCTTTTGCTCACTTCTGGGCGAGCATCAATCCAGGAATATTAATTTTCTCTTTGTTAAATCCCATGACGGAAGACTTTGTCAATGAAGCGACGAAAGTTGATTTCCCGGTTTGGGCAGGATACACCATTTTTTATGTCTTGTTAGCTGCACTTGCGATTACCGTCTCAATCAAGAAATTACGTGTCAATATGAAGAAACAAAAATGAGGAGATGCACACCATGAATAACCGGGATCAACTATTAGCCTTTGTAAAAAAAGTTCATAGAAGATTGATTAGCGAACATTTATTTCGAGTTACACAAACTGCATTATGTTTTGGTCTCTTTGTTGTCGCGGTTGTGTTTCTAGCTTCTCGGTTATTTGTATTTCCTTATTACGTATCGTGGGCTATGGCGGCTGGAGGTATTTGCTTTGCTATTGCGTTGGCTTGGGGCGTTTATAGAAAGCCAACTTATTCGTCCTCACTCCTTCAGTTTGATCAATATTTTTCGGAGAATTTACTGATAACCGCATTACATTCCAATGAGAATGAATCCGGGTTACTGCAATCTCTTCGTGAAAAAACAGCAAATATGACAAAAACAGCTTTTGATTTATTMAAGCTGAGAAAAAAGGATTTATGGCGTATGAAGCCATTGATTGGCATTGGGATTGCGTCAATGGTATTGCTCTTCCTCATTGCCTTTCCATCTGCAACACAGCTTCAAGCGAAAGACGTTGAGCTTGAAAAAGAGTTAGTGAAACAAATCAAGAAAGAAGTAGCTAAAACAATAAAGAAAAAAACACCTGAATCTCTTAAAAAAGAACTTCAGAAATTAGAAAATGATTTAAAGAAAACAGAAACATCGGAAGAAGCGTTGCGTGAGTTAATTAAAAAACAAAAAGAACTTCAGTTACGTGAGCAACAACTTACTGACAAACAACAGGCTGCCAAATTTAGTGAGGATCCGAAAGATGGACTGACGTCTGCCGAAAAAGAGGAATTGGCTGCACTGAAAAAAGCCACAAAAAATCTTGCTGAACAGGCAGGTAAGACACAAACAGCTTTAAGTAAATTAGGGAAACCGAGTGGAACTCCTGTTCAAACTGCTTCAGGGCAAACAAATCCATCAAATTCCAATTCAAGTAACGGCCAGACAGGTACCCAAGGAACAGGACAGGGTCAAACTTCATCGGGTACTCAAGGCTCACCTGGTCAAAGTTCAAATCAAGGTCAGGGACAAGGACAAGGCCAAGGCCAAGGACAAGGACAAGGACAAGGACAAGGCCAAGGCCAAGGACAAGGCCAAGGCCAAGGACAAGGCCAAGGCCAAGGACAAGGTCAGGGGCAAGGACAAGGACAAGGTCAAGGGACTGGGCAAGGTTCGGGTCAAGGTGGTTTGAAAGGTGGATCCGGATCGGGAAGTCGAAATTTATTGTCGGTTCCGTCAAGAATAGGTGGTTCGAGCCAGTCAACTGTCGATAGTGGGAAAATTGGAGAAGGTTCTTCAGCAGAAGAACAAGATAGTGCTGTTCCAGTAAAGAAAGGAACAGTCAAACCTTATGATGCGGTAGTTGGTTCATACAGAAATTCGTACTTAAAGAGTTCCGAAAGGCTTCAATTACCACCAGATTTACAACGAATTGTACAGGATTACTTTTCATCACTAGAAACAAGCGAATAATGGAGGTTTCCCATGTCATTTACACCTACAAACTATGAAGAAATGAGTCAGCGTTTAAACGAAGTAAAACAGGAAATCGGTCAATATATCGTTGGCCAGCAAGAGGCTGTCGATTTTACTCTTTACTCGGTCTTGGCAGATGGGCATGCCCTCCTGGAGGGTTTGCCAGGTCTCGGAAAAACGATGTTGATAAGAACCATTTCTGAAGTATTGGATTTATCATTCTCAAGAATCCAGTTTACTCCTGATTTGATGCCTTCAGATATTACCGGAACGAGCATAATCGAACGATCGGAAGATGGCAAGCAAACATTTTCATTTAAACAAGGACCTATTTTTAGCCAACTCGTTTTAGCAGATGAAATAAACCGCGCTACACCGAAAACACAGAGTGCTTTGCTTGAAGCGATGGGTGAAAAAACAGTCACAGTACTTGGCGATACGAAACAAATGGCTAAACCGTTTTTTGTCCTGGCCACACAAAATCCAATTGAAATGGAAGGGACCTATCCACTGCCAGAAGCTCAAATGGACCGATTTTTATGCAAAATAGTAATTCCGTATCCTTCAAAAGAAGAATTAAAAGAGATTGTTATAAGAACAACAGGTGCGAAGAATATACAACTTCAAAAAGTGATGAATGCCGAAGAATTAATGATTGCTCAACATATGGTCAGAGAAGTGTTGATCGCTGACGATATGCTTGCATACGCAATTGATTTGACTTCTGCAACACACCCAAATGAAGAGGCAACAGATGAGGTTAAACAATATGTTCAATATGGAAGTGGACCACGTGGCCTTCAAAGTTTGATTCGATTGGCTAAAGCCCGGGCGCTCGTTGCTGGACGCTACCACGTGTCGATTGCTGATATTAAATCAGTTGCAATACCCGTCCTTCGACATCGCATGCTTTTAAATTACGAAGGAGAAGCGGAAGGGAAAACAGCCGATTCCATTCTCAGTGATTTACTTCAATCCATCAAACAAGGACAAACTTCATGAAAAAAGATTCCATTTTACCAGAGGACTGGTCCTCTAAAATTGGACGCTTACAAATTTCAACGAAGTCTAAATTGCGTGGTCAGCATAAAGGGTCTCATCGCTCGATGCGTTTTGGTTCTTCACTCGACTTTTCAGACTTCAGGGAATATCACCCGGGTGACGATGTAAGGCAAATTGATTGGAATGTCTTTGCAAGGACAGACAAATATTTCATCAAACGGTTTTTGGATGAGCAAGAAATGCGTGTGCATATTTTGTTGGATAGTACAAAGTCGATGCAAGAAGAAAAAAAGTGGCTTCTGGCTAAACAACTGACCATTTCACTTGGACAACTTGTATTGGGGAGAGACGATCGGTTATCGTTTGCGACGCCTACTGAAGAGAAGCTAGCCCCTTTCAGACGAAAGGGTGCAGTGTACAGAAAGGCTTTTACATCATACATAACCAATCTTTCCGAACCTGCAATGAACACCTCTTTCACTCATCAGTCCGCGCAATACAGTGCTAAAGATTGCACGGTATTATTTATCATCACGGATGGACTCGAACCAATTGCTGACTGGGAAAGATGCTTACGTTCGATGCCAAGATTTTCTCAGGATATACGGTTGATTCTCGTACAATCGAGTGATGAAGTATCGCCACAATTCTCAGGGGACTTACAATTGGTCGATCGCGAATCAGAGGAACGATTGAATGTGTCCGTTTCTTCGAGAATAGTGGAAGATTATGAAAAGAAAAGACATCAGCATTTTCAGGAACTTGATATTCTGTGTCGCCGATTTGGTATTCACACTTTAAAAGTGGAGACAAAGGACGATATCAGTCATATTCTTTTCCATCAAATGATTCGGTCAAACTGGATAAATTGAGGTGAGCCGTCTATGGGCTTTGGACAACTAGTATTTTTATGGACGGCGATCATCCCGATCACTGTACTTCTCTATTATTTCTTCCGAAAAAAATATATAGAAAAAAAGATTTCTTCCACAATGTTCTGGGAAACCGTCATGAAAGAATCAAAAGTTTCTCCGTATCTTCAATATTTGCAACGTAATGCCTTATTTTACTTGCAAATGCTCGCCCTGTTATTACTTATGTTCGCATTACTTCAGCCATATCTCAAATCACAGGCGATTGCGGGGGAACACATTATTTGGGTGGTGGATACTTCCGCCACCATGCTTGCAACAGCAAATGGGGAGACGGTCTTTGAACAACATAAAAAAGAAATGAATGCGCTATCTGAACAATTGGCAGGTAAACCTTTAACGTTGATCACGACGGGTGAAGAGCCGACTATTTTATTGCGTGACGAAACGAATGAAAATGTGATCAAATCGACGATTGATCAATTGGAAGTGCAATATGAACAAGAGAACTTACCTAAAATGCTGGATTTCACAAAATCACTTCTGAATGGAAAAGAAACAGCAATATACTTGTTCACGGATCACGTTGAAAGAAACGAACTCCCCTTGGAGAACGAAACCCTTACGTGGTTTGTAAAAGGAGCACCAGAGAATTTGGAGAACGTCTCCATCTTACGTTTTGGTGCAACCGCTTCCGATAAAGGTGTTGCAGCTTTAATCCAGCTAGAAAATGAGACTGAAGATGATAAGAAGGGAACATTGGAAATCAGCTCACTGGAAAATAGAGAGGTTTTACTCAAAAAGGCAGTTGTAATTCCGGCAAAAGACACACTGTCTCTATCATTCAAAGAATTACCTGATGCAGAAGGGTTTACAGCTAATCTGCGAGTAGACGATGATTACACAATAGATAACGAATCATCCGTTTTATTGCAGGAACAATCGGCTCAAACTTACGTGGATGGGAATCTCCATGAACTCGTTTCAGCAGCCTTTCAAGCCATGGATATTCCGGTAAGTTCTGTTCCCACTGAACAATTAAGTGACTTGCCTGGGGAAGCAGTTGTGGTGACCAATCAAACGTCCCAACTCTCTATTTCTGAATCACCTGTCCTGTTAATAGGACGGAATGATGAAAATGCCAAAGAAGTAAATGGCACGATTGCGACGGAGCGAGATGATGTGTTTGCCTATGCGGATATGTCGGATATATTCGTCAGCAGCTTGTATCCTCCGTTTCCTGAATATGAGACAATCGCCCGAGTAGAAGAGCAGCCGTTCATCCAACGATCGGACAGGGGAGATTTAATCATATTAGCAGACATACAGATGACTGATTGGCCACTACATCCATCATTCCCATTGTTCTTATGGAGTGCACGGGAACAAATGGCAACGAACGATAATGAAATCGGAACTTTTTCACCAAATGAACGAAAATCACTGTCGTTGGTGTCGGATGAAGAGAAGAATGAATGGGAAGTTTTTTCAAAATCCAATGAGTATATCAAAACAATACAAAATGGCGGGCAATTTTCTGCGCCAAGTCGACCAGGACTTTATGTTTTGACATCAGGAAATATTGAAAAGCACTTTGCCGTCGCACTTGAACAACAAGAGAAACACCTTGAAAAAGGAACTTCTTTTGCAATCGGCTCGGCTTCACAAGAAGGCATACAGGAGACTGTCAAGACTTCATTAGTTCCGTGGTTCCTACTTCTCATTGTATTATTGCTAATGATTGAATGGGAGGTGCAACGACGTCGTGGGATTACGAATTGAATCGCCTGCCTGGCTTTTGTTATTCCTATTGCCAGCTGTCTATTTTGCGTTTGCATGGTGGAAAACTAAAAACCGAATGACTCGGGAGCATAAGTTTATTTTTGTCATCCGAGTAGTAGCAGTAAGTTTGCTGATTTTTGCATTGGCAATGCCTTCTTTACTATTACCGATTAAAGAAGAGCAACTACTGTTTGTAGTGGACCGGTCGGCCTCGACCAAAGGGACTGATAAGCAGTACACAGAGTTTCTCGTAAAAGCTCTTGCTGAAAAGAAAGATCATCAAGTGGTCGGTCTCTATTCGTTTGACGGTAAATTTCAAACCCAGGTACCTTTATCTCTATTAACAGAAGATGTACCAGAATTTATCGGTTCTGAAAATGATAGCAAAACCAATATTTCTGAAAGTATACAACTTGCAACCAATCTTGCGGATCAACAAAAAGCGACGCGCATCGTTTTGTTATCCGATGGACTGGAAAATGAAGGATCTGTATCCGATCAACTATCGAGGATGACAGGCGGTAATGTGGAAATAGATACGTATATATTAAATCGTCCTGAATCGGAAGATGTTGCCATCACTAGTTTTGAAACACCTCCTGTAGCGTTTGAAGGAGAACAGCAACAACTGCTTGTTCAAGTGGAATCAACGAAAGCCGTAAAAGGTGAACTGATTCTTTCTCAAAATGACCAGTTTCTATCAAAACAATCTGTCCAGATCGAGCCTGGTTCTAATACTTTCACACTCCGCCATGCATCAGTTGGAGAAGGATTGTTGAAATATCAGGTTCAATTAAATGTCACAGGTGATGCTTTACTTGAAAATAATCAGTTAACAAGTGTAACGATGGTTGAAAGCGCTCCGCATTTACTGGTAGTGAGTAGTGATAAATTGACTTCCCCCATACCATCCTATATCGATGACCAAGTGGTAAAAGTTGATGCAATTCAAGCTTCAGACTTGCCATTCGACTTGTCGAATTATTTAGCGTATGATGCTATTATTTTTGACAATGTTCCAGGTTATCAAGTAGGCGAAGCCAAAATGACCGTAATTGAACAAGCGGTAAAAAATTTCGGTGTCGGCTTTATGATGGTCGGAGGAGATAATAGTTATGGACTGGGAGGCTATTTTAAAACACCGATAGAAAAATTGCTTCCCGTTGAAATGGAAGTGAAAGGTAAGCAACAATTGCCTTCCCTCGGACTGATTATTGTCATGGACCGCTCGGGTAGTATGTCTGGCAATAAATTTGAACTGGCAAAAGAAGCAGCAGCACGATCAGTTGAATTATTGCGGGATGACGACACACTAGGCTTTATTGCTTTTGATGATCGTCCGTGGGAAATCATTGAAGCGAAAACCCTGACTGATAAAAAAGAAGCACTTGAAAAAATCTTGTCCGTTTCTGTAGGCGGGGGTACCGAGATTTACCCAGGTCTCGAACTGGCTTATGAACGACTATCCGATTTGAAATTGCAGCGCAAACATATCATTTTGTTGACGGATGGACAATCTGCTACTCAAAATGACTTTGAAGAACTGATTACAGAAGGTCTTGGGGATAAAAACATTACTTTATCAACAATAGCCATTGGGCAAGATGCAGACCGAACGTTGCTAGAAGAATTGGCACAATTCGGCACAGGTCGTTTCTATGATGTCAGTGATGAAAGTACGATTCCGGCCATTTTATCACGGGAAACCGTGATGATTTCAAGGACATATATTGAAGACAATCCCTTTTATCCGATTATCCGAGGCGATGCGGCCTGGACTAGTTTATTTTCGGATGGAGTTCCACAACTAAATGCATATATTGCAACGACTGCGAAACAAACTGCGACCGTTGTCGCTGAGAGTACGAAAGAAGATCCTGTTATTGCGGAATGGATGTATGGATTAGGTAGAACAATTGCGTACACATCCGATTCAACCGGTGCATGGAGTGGGGACTTTGCACGCTTCAGCGAGTGGGGGAATTTCTGGAACACTGCGGTATCAAGATTGCTACCATCTTATAGCGAAGTTCCATTCGATATCCGAAAATCCCAAGATGGTTCCTATTCGGTTACGGATCCATCCGGTCAATCGTCCTTTCTGGATATTGTAGCGGTGAACGAAGCGGGTGAAGAAATCGAAAGTCTGTCTGAACCGATTTCACCTGGTAAAAGCCGTGTTTCATTCGATGCGGATCCAGGGCTGATTTTCCTTAGAATATCAAATGAACAAAACAGCATGTATCAGACGGGTATTTCAATTCCTTACAGTGAAGAATACAAAATTCAGCCGCCTAATAAAGGGCTGATGGAGGAAGTCGCCAAGCGTACAGGAGGAAAAGTGATTACCAGTCCTGAACAGGCGATGCGGGATATACAATTTGAGAGCTCAGAAAGTAAAAGTATTCAAAAGTGGTTAATCCTAATCGCCATGTTATTATTTTTCATTGATATCACATTAAGAAGATTTGGTTGGCGTATGATTTCTGGAGTGACTTCTCATCTGAAAAAATCGACAGTTGAAAACGTTACACGAGCTAATGATACGAATGTTGCTCAACTACTGAAAGGGAAAAAGAAACGTTAAAGGTAAAGTGGGGAGTACAAAATGATCGTCCATGAAAGTGATCGATTGGAATTAAAGGTTTTTTCGGTTGAAGATGAAGAGGCGGCAAAGAATTTTTGGGGGAATGCCGAAGTGATGGTGCATTGTGGGGCGCCTACACCACATGAAATGTTAGGGAAAGTTCTAATGTCCTATCAAGCATGCCATGAAAAAAAAGGGCTCTCTGTTTATGCGCTGGTCGAGAAAGAGACCAGTGAAGTAATTGGAGCAGCTGGTTTCAATGTAGCGAGCGGCTTGGAAAAAGTTGAATTGATTTATCATCTTTCTAAAGAGAGCTGGGGGAAGGGGTATGCGACAGAAGCAGCAGTAGCATGCATCGAAATTGCGAAGCAAACAGATGGCGTGGAAACGATTTTTGCCTCTGCTGATCCTCACAATGTCAGTTCCACTAAAATTCTCGAAAAAGCAGGATTTCAGTTTATCGAAATGAAGTGGTTTGATGACACTAATCAAGAAGAACCCTACTTCGAATATCAAATTTTACAAGATGATAAATGAAAAAGGTTGTTCTCGGAAGGTAAGCCTTCCTGGAACAACCTTTTTCTTATTTATTATTCTGACACTGTTCTATTAAAAGAGGGAATCTGCTCCCTTTCCGCGAACAAACTACCAAGCCTCCTCGCTGCGGGGTCTTGGCGATCCATTTTTCCGTAGGAAAGATTAGGGAGAAAAATAGTTTGGCACAAGTCTTTGCGACGAAGCTAGCGCAGCGATACGGGAGTAGAATTTATAGCTGATTCCCTTACTGATTAACAATATCGTTAAACAGAACCAATTTATTGAATGACAACTGCCGATTTTCGCTGGGTAAGAGAAGCGATGAAGAAGCAAACAATCAATATAAGCGTGCCAGCCATATAAGGGAAGTCCATGTTGATGTCGAACAAAATTCCAGCCAAGGCCGGACCGACCATATTTCCTAAGCTCATATAAGCATTATTCATACCTGCTGCAAAACCTTGTTCAGTTCCAGCCTGTTTCGAAATCAGTGTATTCAATGCAGGTCTCAACAATGAAGCGGCTGTAAAGAATACACTCGACACAATCAAAATCGGCCAGAAACCATCAACAAATAGCACGGAAATCATAGCAAGAGCAGACACAAGTAGATTCACTAGAATCACTTTCAATTCGCCATACTTCACGAATAGTTTATTGATGACAAATGTCTGAACAATAACACCTACAAAGCCGCCTGCTGTAATTAATACGGCAATTTCACCTGGGGTAAATGCATATTTTTTATCCACATATAAAGCAATCGTTGACTGAAAATTTGCTAGACCAAATGAAAATACAAACATTACGATTAACATGACAAAATACGGTGTGGTCGTTGAATGTTTCATTTGTTTGAATAAGTTCTCTCTTTTAGTTGGCTTACCAGTTTGAACAACTGGTGCTGACTTTGGTAACACAAACATTGATATGACTGCTGCCACTAATGCTGCGCTCGTTGCCACATAAAAAGGAAAACGAAGGCTTACTTCTGCCAATAAGCCACCGATTGCTGGCCCAATCATAAAGCCAAGGGACATCGAAGCACCAAGCAATCCCATTCCTTTTCCACGCTCTTCTTCAGTCGTAATATCCGCGACGAATGCCATCATTGGCGGAACGATAAACGCCGAACCGACACCGCTAAAGAACCTTGCCAAATACAAAATCCATAAATCTGACGCTAATCCGAACATCAGTTGAGACAAACCGAAAATGACAAGTCCAATAATAATTAAATACTTACGACCATATTTATCTGATAAGTCTCCGGCTAAAGGAGAAAATAAAAATTGAGAAAAGGCAAACATGGCGATCAAAAATCCAAGTGCCTGACCAGCCACACCAAAGGTTTCCAAGTAATCTGGCATTATTGGAATAATTAAGCCAATTCCTGACATGGCAATGAACATATTAAACATCAGCACAAAAAGTGCAAAGCGATTTGATTTACCCGCCATTATACATCCTACTTTCTTGCTCAAACTGTTTCGAGTATCTAAAATTTTAACACATAATTAATAAAAATCCATTACAAAAACCTGCCCAGTGTATGAGCAGGTTTCGTATCCGCAAGTTGAAGTTTTATCTCTATAAAAGGGAGTTGATTTAATGATTACTGGGCATCCATCTTAAATTCCAAGAACAACTCATTGTACCTACCGAGAGTTTCCAATCCCAGGTTTTTATAGACTTCCAAACGCTCCCGCATCTCTTTAGTTGGATAAAAACGCTCATCCCCAGTTACTTCAGGATCCATCAGTGGAATGGCATTTTCATTAGGTGTCGAGTATCCTACATAATCTGCATTTTGCGCAGCTACTTCTGGATCAAGCATGAAATTGATAAATTTATGAGCACCTTCTACGTTTGCTGACGTTTTCGGAATAACCATATTATCAAACCATAAGTTTGATCCTTCTTTAGGAACAGCATAGTCAATATCTTCATTGACATACATAATGTCAGCAGCCTGTCCTGACCACACCAGAGCGACAGCTGCTTCACTGCGTCGCATCGTTTCCACAATTTCATCACCAAGAATGGCTTTAATATTGGGAGATAGGGTTTTTAATTTATCCGTAGCTTCTTGAAGTTGATGCTCATCTTTTGTATTGAGTGAATATCCCAAAGAATTCAAACCCATACCCATTACTTCACGTGCACCGTCAACTAAAATGACTTCCTGCTTTAAAGATGGATCCCACAGATCTTCCCAACTTTCGAATGTTTGACCATCCAGCAGTTTTGGATTGAAGGCGATTCCAACTGTTCCCCAAAAATAAGGAATGGAATATTCATTGCCAGGATCAAAAGGTAAGTCAAGGAAGTAAGGGTCTATGTTTGATAAATTAGGTATTTTACTATGATCTATCGGAATTAATAAATCGTTTTCTTTCATTTTTTCAATCGTATATTCGGAAGGCATGGCCACATCATACGAAGTACCACCTTGTTCGATTTTTGTCATCATCGCTTCGTTCGAATCAAATGTTTCATAAACAACTGTGATACCTGTTTCTTTTTCAAATCGTTTGATGAGTTCAGGGTCAATATATTCTCCCCAGTTGTAAACGCTGATTGTATCGCTTCCAGCTCTTCCTGTTGATTTGTTCAGTTGGTTATTGATATAAAATAAAACTGTGCAAATGATGAGTATCGCTATAACTGCACGAATGATATCTTTCATTTAGAAACCCCCGTTCTAAGCGGGTTTTTTGTGCGATTCGTCACGAAGTAATAACCTAGTACCAATAATAGTGTAACGATAAACAAAAGACCCGATAATGCATTAATCGTTAATGTGATCCCTGCACGTGCCATGGAATATATTTCAACGGACAGGGTGGAAAAACCATTCCCCGTTACAAAGAAGGTCACGGCAAAATCATCCAGTGAATATGTCAGGGCCAAAAAGAATCCCGCAAATATCCCGGGTTTAATATATGGAATGATTACACGGCTCAATACATCACGTTTTGAAGCGCCTAGATCGAGTGCTGCATCAATTAAAGTACTGCTCATTTCCTGTAATTTTGGCAAGACCATAATGACCACAATTGGGACACTAAACGCGATATGTGATATCAATACCGAAGCAAAGCCCAATTTCACTCCGACCATTGTAAATAAGATCAAGAATGATGCCCCTATGATTACATCAGGGCTGACAACTAGCACATTGTTAAGGGACAACAGTGCATTACGGGATTTACGGTTTTTTAAAAATATTATACCGATAGCACCGATTACCCCAATTGCAGTGGAAAGGAGTGCAGATAATAATGCAACAATAACCGTATTAATCAGAATCATGATGAGTCGTGTATCGGCAAAAACTGCCTTATAGTGTTCAAAGGTAAATGATTTAAAACTTGACATGGTACCACCACTATTAAATGAGTAAAAGATCAAGTAAAAGATAGGCGTATACAGAATGACAAAAACAAGTGCTAAATAAACTTTTGATAATTTACTTGATCTGTCCATTTGAAAGCGCCCCCTTATCTTTTTGACCAGTTAAAATCATGATGATAACCATAAATAAAATCAAGAATACGGCAATGGTCGAACCCATTCCCCAATTTTGAGTCACTAAAAATTGTTGTTCGATCGCTGTGCCAAGCGTAATGACCTTGTTACCAGCTATCAGTCTGGTAATCATAAATAACGATAGGGAAGGAATAAATACAGCTTGAATTCCAGATTTCACACCATTGATTGTTAATGGGAAAATCACTTTCGTAAATGTTGTCCATGTAGATGAGCCTAGGTCGCGGGCGGCATCTATCAGCGAATGATTCATTTTATCGAGAGAGTTAAAAATCGGTAAAATCATGAATGGAATAAAAATATAGACTGAAACGAAAATGAAACTGAAATCAGTATAGAGAATTTGTTTTGTGCCAATACCCAATGTGTCGAACAGTTGATTTATAGGGCCAATTACACCAAAAATACCAATAAAGGCATATGTTTTTAACAACAGATTAATCCATGAAGGAATAATGATAAGCAGTAACCATAATTGTTTATGTTTTGTTTTGGTCAACCAGTAAGCAGTGGGATATGCAATGACTAAA
This sequence comes from Paenisporosarcina sp. P4_D4, assembly GCF_056401835.1. Classification (NCBI taxonomy): domain Bacteria; kingdom Bacillati; phylum Bacillota; class Bacilli; order Caryophanales; family Caryophanaceae; genus Paenisporosarcina; species Paenisporosarcina sp. P4_D4. The sequence goes on from NZ_JBFUIO010000037.1 coordinate 19,518, forward strand.
GTGAAAGCAGTAATAAGAAAAGCATACCAAAACGAGCTTAAGGTCATTTTCAAATATACAGAAGTAAAGAAATTCTGATAATTGACGAATGAAAAATTCCCATGTAAATCAAACAACGAAAAATAAACAACAAGTACAATTGGTGCAATGACAAAGAGCAGCATCCAGCCAATATAAGGAACTAAATAATAGGAACGATTTGTGTTATTTTGCATGGTGCTCTTCTCCATACGATTCTAGACGCTTGTCGAATTCTTCTTCTGTTTCGTTCAAACGCATGACATGAATCGCTTCCGGTTCAAAATCCAAACCGATTTCTTCCCCTACTGCTGCCTTTTTAGTCGAATGGACGAGCCATTCGTTGCCTTCTTTATCGAAGGTAGATAATTCATAGTGAACTCCCCGGAATAATTGTGTGTCTACTTTAACGGTCATTTTTCCTCGATCAACAGTAGTAATTTCCAAGTCTTCCGGACGGATGACGATATCTACTTTCTCGTTCGACGACAAACCTTTGTCCGCACATTCAAATTCTTTTCCGCCAAATTGTACACGGTAATCGGAAATCATCACTCCTGGAACGATATTGGATTCTCCAATGAAATCTGCCACGAATCTGTTGATAGGTTCATCATAAATATCCATGGGTGTACCGCTTTGTTGAATGACTCCTGCATTCATAACAAAAATTTCATCTGACATAGCCAAGGCTTCTTCCTGATCATGTGTAACAAATATAAAGGTCTTGCCGAGTCGCTGTTGCAATTCACGAAGTTCATATTGCATTTCCGTTCTCAACTTCAAATCAAGTGCAGACAATGGTTCGTCGAGTAAGATAACTTCCGGATCATTTACAATAGCGCGTGCGATTGCCACACGTTGTTTTTGTCCACCAGACATTTCGACAATTTCACGGTTCTCATATCCTACTAAATTAACAAACTTAAGAGCTTCTAATACTCGACGATTAATCTCGTCTTTTTTTAACTTCTTGATACGTAATCCAAATGCCACATTCTCAAATACATTTAGGTGAGGGAAGAGGGCATAGTCTTGGAAAACCGTGTTGACTTGTCGTTCATTTGCGGGCACATGGTTGATTTTCTTGCCATTGAAATATATTTCGCCGCTGGTCGGTTCCATGAATCCGGCAATCAATCGCAATATCGTCGTTTTTCCACAGCCGGAAGGACCCAGTAATGTATAAAATTTTCCGCGTTCAATCTCAAAGCTCACATTGTTTAACACAGGTGTCGCGCTGTCGTATGATTTTGTGACGTTGTCAAAGCGGATAATCGTAGTGTCTGTCATGATTGACCTCCTGATTTATAAGTAAGAATGTGTAACAACAATTAATATTTCTGATTCCCCGTTGTGGTGATTGGATAATTGATGATGATCTGAAGCTTCAAAGTATAGGGACTGTCCTTCTTTTGCGTAAAATTCATGCGTTCCAAGAACGAGACGAATATTGCCTGTTAAGACATACATAAAAGTTTCTGATAAAGAAGGTTCGAATTGCTTATATTCCCCTTCTTCAAAAAATTTCACGAGAACCGGTTCCATTTCTTTGTCGTTTGATTCAGGGACAAGCCACCGAATTTGATACTTCTTGTCTTCATCGCAATAAACGGTTTGGTCTTCTTCCAAATACACAACGCGTTGATTTTTTTCATCATCAAAGAAATCTTTCGGTTTAGATCCGAGCACTTCCAGTAAAGTAAAAAGCGTTTCAATTGATGGGGAATTCAAATTTCGCTCCAGTTGTGAAATGTAGCCTTTACTCAAATCGGTACGTTCACCTAATTCTTCCTGAGTTAACCTTTTCTTGATGCGCAAACTCTTAATTTTGTTTCCAATTTGCATAAAGAGATGCTCCTCGCAGGTGTGATTAATAGCAACCAATGTTTATGTAAGTTTACTATCACAATACTTTAAGTTTACTATAAACGTCTTTTATTATACAAAATCCACCAATTTTTTCAAGTCTATTTATAAAAAAACTTCCCATCATAAGATGAGAAGTGAATTAATGCGTTATCTGTATTGATCGCGTTTCCATTTTCTGAATTTCTTCCAAAGACCTTTTCCGCCTGTTGTAGCCAATAAGATTGCTGATAGTGAAATACCAGCCAAAGCGGTAATGAGTGAGATCCATTCGAAAAATGAGTAGCCAGGGACCTTAGACCAATCTGTTTTTCCTTTCCAATCTTCGATGACCAAGTTCATTCCGTAAATACCGGAAACTACTGTAAAGACGGTAAGCATGAATAACAACATATTATGGCGTTTATTTGATTGATTTTCTTGGGCACGATAAAGCTCGTGCAATGTTTGTTTAACTTCTTCATATAAAGAATTCAAATGAAACGTATCACGGTATGTCCTGGTTAATTCTTTTCCTTCTGTACGTGCAGAAACTTCTCCGAAATAATACCTAGAAGAGAACTTTGATATCAGTTCAATCAACTCTTCCACATAATCTCCGTCCTGTTCCCACTGTATCTCACTATATTCAAATGACATACGCAACAACATGATTTTGTAAAAATAATGGAGTAGTAAATTATAGTGATGCGTTCCCATGAATTGGGATAGTGGTCTCGCCAGTTGTTCTCGTGATTTATTTGAAACCGTGATTTGGGCATGATCTGAAGTAACCGTATAAGAATCGGGTGCCCAACGGTCATGCACATGATTTTGTACGTAACGCTCGATATATTCGGCATTTGTACTCGACATGAAGGGACGCCCTTCCGGATTTTTCCCATCCAACTGACCCATTCGAAATAAGTGGTCCCCACTTATCGGATCTTCACCGTCCGTAATGAAAAAACCTGAAGAAAGCATTCGTTCATCTTCAAAGAATGGAAGGCTTCCGAAGTATCCTGCACGTTTATCGTCATGAATGATGTAGGCTTTAAGGGAAGGACACAGGTAGCTAAATACGAATTCATTTGTCGTGTTGAATTCACGATCACCTTTTCGAATTGTAGCCCCTTTTTCTTCATCGAGCTTCGGTTCCAACACTCGAAAATGATTCATATAATCTAGCACTTCACATAATTCTTCTAGTTCTTTATTCATCTCTGTCCGAATGGTTATGAGACCTATACCAAAAGGGCAAATCATGACATCAATACTGTTCACCAAAAAAGAAAACGATGTGTCATGAACATCCATATTGAACGATTCATTGACTTTCTTCGAGAATCGAAGAAATCCTTGTTGATCAGTGCGTTTGGGAAATATTTTTCGTTCAAGAAACGGTAAAAAATATTGATCCAGTTCTTCATGTTTTACTTCGATACCTTCACCATAAAACCCACTCTGTAAGTCTTTTTGATTTAATGAAAAGAAGGTGAAATGGTTTTTTCGTAAATGATCCGCAAGATTTTCCCGCTCTTTTTCATGGAATGAAAATGGAAAAAGAAAAGACATGTAAGCCTGCTTTAAAGTTAGAGGCTGTATTTTGGCAGTTGAATCCATTTTCAAGACCTCCACTATTTTTTCTTTCATATATATATGTTAACATGAAACACGGAAGGAGTGACGTTTATGGGAAGAACCATGATGTTATTTTTGGATCCTAAAGCAAGACAAAATAAAAAATCAAAAAAACAAATTGAAGGCACCTTTCTATTGGTGAAAAATCGTGTCATTGCCAATGATGAAATCGTGGATTATTGTAATGATTGTTTTGAACCGTTGTCCTATCATGATGAATATGATGCTTGTTACTGCGAATCTTGTAATGCATGGAGAGAAGAAGCATGCACAGATCCAACTTGTGAATATTGTGAATTGCGACCTAAACGACCTTTAACATAAGGTTGCGGATGGTCTTTTTTTTTGACTAAACCTGTTGATACTTTGAATGAAAAACGCAGTGTGCATTTGCACCTAGCGCAAATATAGGATAAACAACCGTATATGCTATAAAGAAAGAATAGAATCGGCTCTATTTCCGCGGACGGACTGGCAAGCCTCATCACTCGTACTGTGTAAATACAATATAGTAGAAAATGGGTTAGTTGCTCCAAAGAGAGCGCACTTTCGCCAGGCAAGCCTATTAAGTGTGAAGAATGAGATCACAAATTTCATACTTGTCGGCTCATGTTTAACATGCGGTAAGCACAAATATACGATAAAGAACAGGATGATTTTAGATCCTTAATTTAAGATAAAGATATTAAATGTTTCTACTTTCTTCTTTGAATAGATTATCTCAAGGTGAACATACTAAGCATTCGACACGAATTAGACGAAAAAAATTTTTCCTAGTGCTAGTTGAAAGCCGATAAATTGATTTGCAGCAGGGACTTTGTTATCCTTTAAATTGTGCTAATAACGAATACAATTCGTTAGCAGATAAATATTTCTTGGAGGTTTTCACATGACTGAACGTATGGTAGGTAAACAAGCACCCCATTTTACAATGGACGCAGTGCTAGCAGATAAGTCTTTCGGTAAAGTAAGCTTGGAAGAAAACATGAAGCAAGACAAATGGACAGTTTTGTTCTTTTATCCAATGGATTTCACTTTTGTATGTCCAACTGAAATCACAGCAATGTCAGACCGCTATGATGAATTTGAAGATTTAGACGCTGAAATTATCGGTGTTTCTACAGATACTATCCACACTCATTTAGCTTGGATTAACACAGCTCGTCAAGACAACGGCTTAGGCGAATTGAAATATCCATTGGCTGCAGACACTAACCATGTGGTATCACGTGAATATGGTGTATTGATTGAAGAAGAAGGTATTGCTCTTCGTGGATTATTCATCGTAAACCCTGAAGGTGAAATGCAATATCAAACAGTGTTCCACAATAACATTGGTCGCGACGTGGATGAAACTCTTCGCGTATTACAAGCTCTTCAAACTGGTGGTCTTTGCCCAGCAAACTGGCGTCCAGGACAAAAAACTCTTTAATTGATTGAATGGGGCTCATGAATTTTGCCTTTATCAATGCACTAGATTAATTAGACACCCACGATTCCCCACGCATACGATACGCAGTGGGGAATTTTTACATGTATCATTGAGGAGGAAATACAATGAAATTACGTTCACCAATGCCTGACTTAACAGGCGCAACTGCTTGGCTCAATGGAAAAGTTGCTAAAAAACAATTGATTGGCGACAAGCCAACACTTATTCATTTCTGGTCTGTAAGCTGTGGACTATGTAAAGAGGCAATGCCAGAAGTAAATGCTTTCCGTGATCAATATAAAGATGAATTGAATGTACTAGCAGTCCATATGCCACGTTCAGAGAAAGATATGGACCTGGAAGATATCAAGAGGAATGCTGCAGAACACGATATCACACAACCAATTTTTGTCGATAGTGACATGAAATTAACCGATGCTTTTGATAATCAATATGTACCTGCATACTACGTATTTGATAAAGCTGGTCAACTGCGTCATTTCCAAGCGGGTGGTAGTGGAATGAAAATGCTTGAAAAACGTGTCAACCGCGTGTTAGATGAAATGCGTAATTCATAATCCATTTTAATTGAATGAATAAGTGCTCAGCATAATCGAATTCAGGGATGTAAAGATCCTGGTAATTCTTTTATGTTGAGCACTTTTTTTATTGGGAAGGATGTCCTATTCCGAAGATTTGATAATAATAATCCGGACAATAAAAAAGAAAATTTAAAGTTTTATAAAATATCAGTCAAAAGGGGGTGGTCATTTATTTCGGAATCCGATATATTAAATACTATGTCTTTTGAATTAGGGGGAAACAACTTGGGAATTTTCAAAAAATTGAAAGAGTATTACTTGCCAAATAAACATTTATTCTTTTGGTCCTTGTTCATGCTCTTGGTCACCTTGTTAATTACAGTTGCCTATCCAATCAT